>DASTET010000064.1:0-3874 GCA_035709445.1 Blastocatellia bacterium
ATGGGGTCGAGCAGTATTCCGAGTGTTGACACCTGACCCCGTTTTCGCGCAATGTAGCCGTCGAGCCAGTCGGTGAACGAGGCCCCTATGAACAGGGCGAGCCCGAGCAGTTGTTGCGGCACGCCCAACCAGTCGCTGGGAATCTTCGTCAGCAGGACGACGACGAGCAGCGGGACTATGAATATTCTCGAAAGTGTGAGCGCGTTTGGAAGATTCAAGCTGTGCTCTCAGAAAACCGTATCGATTATAGCCCTCTGACTATATTGAGGCGCCAATGCAAAGTCAAGATTTGGTAAGAAGCCAGAATTCAGAAGCCAGAAGCCAGAAGTCAGAATCTCTCGCCTGGTATCTCGATTAATGGCGAATGGGTGAGATCAGAATCTGCGTCGACTGACTTCTGGCTTCCGGCTTCTGAATTCTGGCTTCTTTTTTTGCTCGAATCGTTTTCTGTTTTTAGGCATCTAAGGCATATCCGATGTCGAAGATTACCGACAAACTCAAAGCAAGCAAGACGCGCGTCACGCTGTTTGTCGCGTTCGTCATTCTGCTCGCCGGCGCCATCGTATATCTGATAGTCCGGCTCAACCGCAGCATAGAGCTTGAGCGCGACCGCCAGGCCGCCTCCGCCGCGGTAGAGGTGCGCGAGAGCCGGTTGCGGCCCCCCTCAAGCGATGGCCTGAGCCTGTGGCTTCACAGCGCGGACACGCGCGCCGTCGCCGTCTTCGCGGGCGAAAGGTATCTGGCCACTTCCGGGGGACTCGTGAGTCTCGACCATTCGGGCGCGATCAAGCGCAGGTACACGACGCTCGACGGTCTTCCCGATAATGATCTCACGGCGCTCGCGGTATTCCGGGACCGGCTCTACGCAGGGACGGCGACCGCCGGGCTGATCGCTTTCGACGGCGAAGGCTTCACCGGCTACCGCTTCGAAAAGCAGAAGGCGACGCGCGTCAGCGCGCTCCTTTCGACCGAGAGCGAGTTGTTGATCGGCACGCTCGACGGCGGTCTGTTCGAGTATGACGGCCAGCGTTTTACCCGCCGCTTCAACTCGGCCACAGGAGCCGATTTCATCCGGGTGACCGCGCTGCTTGCGAAAGACTCACGGCTCTACATAGGCACGCAGGATCGCGGGCTGTATATCTGGCGCGAGGCGCAGATCGATCACCTCGGCACTGCCGAGGGTCTGCCGTCGCCGCGAGTGACCGGGCTTGCCCGCGCGCCTTCCGGGTTTGAGGAGGATGCGCAGGTCGCGGTGGCTACAGACTTCGGCGTCGTCGCAGTGACCGATTCCAACGAGGTCAGGCCGATCTCAAGGCAGCCGAACATAACCTCGCTCGCGACAAGCGGCGGGCGGCTCTGGGCGGGACTTTTCAGCGGCGGGATAATCGATTTAAGCAGAGATCAGAATAGTCGGAAGAGCCCGGCTTCAGACGGCGACTCGACCCTGGCTCAGGTCGCAGGGCTTCCGCGCTCGACGCCTGCGGTCGTCTGTTCCTTAGATGGAGGCCTCTGGGCGCTTACGGCCGGAGGGGCCTTCGTAAGAGACGAGCGGTCTTCGGGGCCTGCCTTCGAGCCTGTGGCACACTCGCTTGCCGGTCAGGGCGTGCTAAGCGCCGCCCATATAACGAGCCTGTCGCTCGACGCGAGAGGGCGACTGTGGGTCGGATACTTCAATCACGGGATAGACGTCCTATCGACCGGCGCCGTCGAGAGACTCTCGCATATAGAAGACGAGCGCGTGCGCGAGGTGAACTTCGTGCGATTCGACGCGGTCGAAGACCGTCTGCTCGTAGCCACGTCGCGCGGGCTTGTGAGCATCGATGGCAGATTCAAGCAGACCGTGCTCACGCGCGAAAGCAGTGGGCTGGTCAACGATTCCGTCGCCCATGTGACGCTGACGAACGCGGCGGCCCGAAACCCTGTGACCGCGCTTGCGCGAGACCGCGCGATGGTGCTTGCGACAGCCGGAGGGCTGACGGAAGTCTATGGAGGTCGCGCCCGTTCAATAACGGCTTTTCACGGACTGGCGAGCAATCATCTCTATTCGTCGGCAGCCGTAGGCTCGCGCCTCTACGCAGGCAGCCTGGCCGGGCTCGTGGAGCTTGAGGGGCTGAGGGTGACGCGAGTCTATAAGACATCAAACTCGCGTCTGTCGCACGACTGGGTCTCGGCGTTGCAGGAAGCGGACGGGACGCTCTTTGTGGGGACAAACGGCGGCGGCGTCGATGCCCTGCTGCCAACTGCCGAATGGGTGAGCTTCGCCGACCAGATAGGAAAGTTCGAAGTCAACCAGAATGCCATGCACTATGACGGCGAACGCATCTTTGTAGGCACGACCGACAGGGGGCTGCTGGTTTATGATCTGCGCGCGCGGCGATGGTCTGAGATAAGCGGAGGGCTGCCGTCTCGAAACGTGACCGCCATTGCAAGCGATGACCGCTTTATATATGCTGGCACACTGAACGGGTTGGCAAGAATCGAAAAACGTTTGATCGAATAGCACCGCCAGTGTGATTTCAAGAGCGATTATGTGTGAAGATTATTCACCGCAGAGGACGCCGCAGGCGCGAAGAGGTTTATACCCTTGCTTCCTCTGCGGTTAGAGATTTTTGCATGCCGGATCAGGCCCCAGGAGATAGTCATGCCAAACGGAAGCATCTGTGGACGCGCATCATCGATCATATTCAGGGCGGCAATTGCCGTGTTCGCGCTCTTTTTTCTCTCGCCCACGGCGGCCCGCGCGCAGTCCGGCGTGTTGATCCCCTCGAACGCCGATAAGCCTGACCCGGCGGTGCTCACGCTGGACGAGATGAGCGTCCATATACTGATCGATAACCAGTTCGCCCGCGTGCGCGTGGTCCAGATATTCGGCAATCGCACGGGCCAGGTCCGGGAAGGCCGGTACGTCTTTCTGATACCGACCACCGCCTCGGTCTCCGATTTCGCAGTCTGGGACGGCGACGTGCGCATACCCGGAGTGATACTCGAAAAACGCCGGGCGGAAGAGATATACCGCGACCTCGCGCTTCAGGCCATCGATCCGGGATTGCTCCGCCAGGAAAGCGAGGATGATTCGGCAACGGCCTTTACGGTCGAAGTCACCCCTATACCTGCTTACGGGACGAAGCGGCTTGAGCTTGAATACACGGAGCTGCTCGCCGTAGATAACCTCGAATCCTATTTTTCGTTTCCGTTCAAGCCGAGCGAATACGGGACGCAATCGGTCGGACATCTTCAGATCAACTTGCAGATGACGAGCAAGTTTGCGATGACCGACCTGAAGGTGAGAGGAAGCGCGTACCCGCTCCGCTTTCTCGACAACAGGCCGGAATACAAATCGGCGACTTTCGAAGGCACAGACATTCAACTGACCGAGGACTTCGCCTTCAGCTACGGGCTGTCCGTCCCGCGAAGCGCGTTTGAGTTTCTCGCATATCGCGCCCCAGAGCGAATAACTGCGAACGAATTGCGCGACCCGCGCCAGGCCGAGCGCGAACCGGATGGTTATTTCGAGGCAGCCGCCATTTTTAATGAAGCGGGGCGCGCGCCGGGCGAGGCCGAACCGCCGCCTCCGCGCTCGGTCCTCGTCATGCTAGACACGTCGCTATCGATGCAGTGGGAGAAGCTCGACCGCGCCTATGAGGCCATGGAAGGTCTGCTCAGGACGCTTTCGCCGCAGGACTCTTTTAACCTCATCCTCTTCAACGACGACGTCAATGCATTCAGCGAAAGACCGGTCGATGCCGGGGCCGATCAGGTAGAGCGCGCTCTCGGCTTTGTGAAGTCGAGCTACCTTTCAGGAGGGACCGATCTCGGCGCGGCGCTCGACCGAGCGGCGAGGCTGGTTAAAGACATGCCCTCGAATAAAGAGCGC
>DASTET010000065.1:0-2812 GCA_035709445.1 Blastocatellia bacterium
GGATTCTTTAACCAGACTCGAATCGCATACCGGATGTCACCTAGAAGAGTCCGCATAGGCTACCTCAAGCGAGTCTGGAAGACAGCAATCAAATCGGGTGCCAGTATCTGCCGCGCGAATTTATCTATGGATTAAGGGCCAAAGTTGCCAGGCGAGGCGCTGCCTGTGTCCAGTTTTGGGATGCAAAATCCCAGAAAGCGACACGATTGGTGTAGTATCGAAGACAAAAAGAATGCTTGAGCCTGACGTTACGTCAGAGCTTAAGATTGAACCGAAAGGAGGGCTGCAAGTGAATGAGGGTAGCGGGCGCTGGTACAGGGCCAGCGAGTTCGCGCGAGTCGCGGGCGTGACCGTCAGGGCATTACACTACTACGACCGGCTTGGGCTCTTGAAGCCGAGCGGTCGCACGACGGCAGGTTATCGCATGTACGGCGAGCGCGATTTCGCCCGGCTTCAGCAGATCGTGACCCTAAAATTCCTGGGGTTCCCTTTGAAACAGATCAAGGACCTTCTCGACCGGGACTCGTTCGATTTGAAGGCGGCGCTCAGGCTACAGCGCGAGATCATCGCCGAAAAACGTCGCCGTCTCGGCCTTGCCATTAGCGCCATAGAGAGTGTCGAACACGCCCTTGCGTCGAAGGACGAAACGGACTGGGAAGCGTTCGCGAAAGTAATAGAGGTGATAAATATGCAAAACGATTACGAATGGGTGAAGAAGTATTACACCGGCGAGCAGCTTGAGCAGATGGCCGCCCGCTACAGCCCGGAAGTGCAGGAGAAGGCCGAGCGGGACTGGGCCGCCTTGATCAAGGATGTGAAGGCGTCTCTTGATGAAGACCCGGCGAGCGAGAAGGCGCAATCGCTGGCCGCTCGATGGGAAGAGCTGATAGAGCGTTTCACGGGAGGCGACCCCGGCATCCTTGAGAATCTCAAAAATCTTTACGCCGATCAGTCAAACTGGCCTTCGACTTTCAAAAAGCCATATACCGACGAGGTGGGGGCCTTTATCTCGAAGGCTATGGCCGTTCGCAAAAGTAGATGAGCCCGCGAGGGGAAACCACAGAGGACACGGAGGGCACACAGAGGAAGAAACAGCAATTGCAAATAGCTCTGTGTCCTCTGTGTTCCTCTGCGTCCTCTGTGGTTTATCCTTTATAGATTGAATGCCCTGACCAGAAATGCCGCCATCTGCCCGCGCGAGACCGCCAGGGTCGGGCAGTAATTTCCTCCTCCGCATCCTAACGTTATCTGCCGTACTGCCATCTCTTCTATGTGCGCATAGAACGGATTCGTAGGCGGCACATCCGCAAACCTCTGCATTGCAGGTGTGGGCGGTGTGTATCCCGGCTCGTGCAGCGCCCTTATGATAAAGGCTGCCATCTGATCTCTCAGAACAGGATCGCCGGGACAGTAGTTGCCTCCGCCGCAGCCGAGCGTGATCTGGAGTAGGGCCATCTGCTCGATGAAGGCATAGAAGGGATTCGTTGGAGGGACATCCAGGAAGCGCTGCATAGCCGGAGTAGGCGGGTTGAAATTGCCGAGAGCGCGGATGATGAAGGCTGCCATCTGCTGGCGGGTGACCACATCATCGGGGCAGTACATGCCGGTGTTGCAGCCGAGCGTGGCGCCGCGAGCCGACAGCTTGCCTATCTCGGTATAAAACGGGTGGCTCAGCGCGACATCTGAGAAGTTTATGCCCTGAAGAACAGTAAAGGCCTGTCCTGCTGCTGTTATGGTCCCGCTTCGATTCGCGGCTCCGGGGTTCGCCGCTACTGAGTATGAAACCATCCCGTTGCCGCTGCCGGAACTGCCGGAATCGATGGTTATCCAGGCATCGTTGCTCACAGCATTCCAGGCGCAGCCATCCGCCGCCGTGATGTTGATACTGCCGCTGCCCCCGTTTGCGGCAAATGACTGGCTGGCTGGCGCGATGGTGTATGTGCAGCCTGCTAACTCATACCCTATGCGGTCGAGCACCAGCCGGTCGTTACTGCTGATGGTCTCGCGCACGCCCGGCCCGATTGTCGGGTCCATGATGCCTATGAACTGGCCTGTGAGAGCGTCGTCTTTCCAGTGGCTCGACTGACGCCCGTCCCCGCCCGTTCCATTTGGCCGCCCGGTGGAAAGTGCAAGGTCGCCGTTGCCCTCAAAGAAGGTCTGGCTTCCGCCCGAAGTCAGGATTCTTTGCGCGGTCGGGAAAGTGCCTGTCGTCGTTCCGGGGCGGAATCGAAACAGGTCCCACGCCGACGCCACAAGGGGGAAGAGAGGATTGATCTCCAGCAATCCCGTCTGCGAAACGAACCCGAGAGCGTGCCCTATTTCATGAACCGCGACCGCGTCAAAATCGATCTTGTCCGCATCGATGCCGTCGCTCGGATCGAAATCGAAATCGAAAGCGGAATTGAACCCGATAGAAGGCGGGGCGCCGAAGCCCGGCTCGTTATCCGGATCGGCCATCGCATTGATCAGACCGAGCGCGCGCAGGTTTGCTGAAGGAAGGCCCATCCCCGTCGTAGCGCCGAGATCGGTCGGGATGTTCGTGGCGGGCAGCGTGTTATAAAGCGCCGTTTCCGCCGGGCTCGACGCGCTGTTGACCAGCGCCTGGCGGAGCCCGCTATACCCGCTCAGGTTGAAGAGATTTTGCGTGCCCGTAGAACCCAGGACGCCTGGAGGATACATTTCGCCGAACCTTGTCGGGCCGAAGTCTACATCGATGATTACCGTGATATTGTCTTGAATGAATGCCTCCCATCTTTCGGCGGCGGCGACGAAAGCGTCCCGCGCGGCCGGGAAGCTGTCGAGCTGCGGGGTG
>DASTET010000066.1:0-2411 GCA_035709445.1 Blastocatellia bacterium
ACTCGGCGGCAGAAAGGACCTTTGAATGCGCTCATAAAGAGATTGTGGGTCGGAGCTTCACCTGCTTTCTCACTGCCGAGGCGTGTAAAAAACTTGCAGGCCTCGTCAGGGGGTTGCAAACTCGCCCGCGAGACCAGCAGCGCTTATGGATACCGGGCGGGCTCAACGCTCTGGACTCTAATGGAAATATGTTTTCGGCTGAGGCCACTCTATCGGCCTCGGAGCTTAATCGAAAGAGTTTTTACACGCTCATCCTGCGTAATGTGAATGAGCGGCTGAAGGCCGAGCAGAAGATAAATCAACTGACCGAACAGGCCGAATACCTCAAGGAAGAGATCAAGCAGATACACAATTTCGACGAGATAATCGGGCAGAGCGAAGCTATAAGGCGCGTCCTGCGCGATGTCGAGCGGGTGGCAAGCGCCGACACGACCGTCCTCCTACTTGGCGAGACAGGAACGGGAAAAGAACTGATAGCGCGAGCCATTCACAGCACCGGCAAGCGGCGAGACAAACCCTTGATCAAGGTCAATTGCGCGGCCATACCGGCGACGCTTATTGAAAGCGAGTTCTTCGGCCATGAAAGAGGCGCTTTTACGGGAGCAACCGTTAAGCGTAGAGGAAGGTTCTCGCTTGCCGACGGCGGGACGATCTTTCTTGATGAAGTGGGCGAGCTGGCCACGGACCTTCAAGCCAAGTTGCTGCGCGTCCTGCAAGAGGGAGAATTCGAGCCTGTAGGTGGCTCGCAGACCGTCAAGGTGGATGTCCGAGTGATCGCGGCCACAAACCGCGACCTTCAGCAGGCGGTAAGAAACAGGACGTTCCGCGAAGACCTCTATTATCGGCTGAACGTCTTCCCTATAACCCTGCCCCCACTGCGTTCGCGTGATGATGACACCATACTGCTTGCGAACTCTTTCATTAAAAAGTTTGCCCAGAAGATAGGGCGGCCTGTCGCGCCGCTTTCGCAGGGGGATATCCGGTCTCTGAAATCCTACAACTGGCCCGGGAACGTCCGTGAGCTGGAGAACGTTATCGAGCGTGCTGTTATCACTTCAGAAGACGGCCAGCTAAATCTGCATCGCGCGCTTCCAGAGACGGCGAAACAGTCCGAACCCCGGGCCGCGGCTGTGTCGGGCGAAGCGAACAGACCCGTCCTCACGGCTAGAGAGCTTAGCGATCTGGAGCGCCAAAACATCATCGCTGCCCTGGAGTCCTGCGACTGGCGTGTCGCTGGCGAGCATGGCGCGGCGAAGCTTCTGGGGTTGAGGCCCTCCACCCTAAGCTCACGTATGAAAGCACTGGGAATTAACCGGCCCTGATCTGAATCGATCAAAGCGAGCGGCGGATATGGATGCTCCCGGCACCGCCCCTCGTGAAATTTCGCGATTTTGCTTGCGACATTTCGTAAGTCACGAGATTAAACAACCTCTGCTTACCCGCCCATTTCTCCTTATCTCACTGAACGATCTACGCTTACAGAATCGAGCCCGGCTGGCACAGGTTATGCTAAATCAATATGTGAGCTTGGTTGAAGGCAATATACCATGAAGCTCACACATTAGGTCTGGAGGAAACATTATGAAAGAGAAACCGATTACGACGACTATCAACGGCGTGCAGGTGGACAAGCTATTTGAAACGATCAATGCCATCAAGCAGGTACCGAATCTGGCAGATTTCAAATTCAGGTTGAAGAACAGATGGATAACTGGCGGGCACAACCGCTCGACCATTAAGAATTTTTATGGAGCGGGCCAGGAGGACTCGTTGCGCACCGAGCCCTTCATACTTGATGCGGATGAGCCCCCGGTTCTGCTCGGCACGGACAAGGCGCCCAACCCGGTCGAGTACCTGCTCCATGCGCTCGCGGCCTGTGTGACTACGTCGCTGGTCTATCACGCGGCAGCCAAGGGCATCCATATCGAGGAAGTGGAGTCCCGATTGGAAGGCGACATTGACCTTCATGGATTCCTGGGGATGGACGATAACGTCCCGCGAGGCTACAAGAACATTCGCATCAAGTTTAAGATCAAAGCGGATGTGCCCGACGATCAGTTGGAAGAACTATGCCGCCTGGGTCCGACTTTCTCTCCTGTCTTCAATACAGTGACAAGCCCGGTCAACGTTGAGGTCAGCCTGGACAAATGACCAATTCAGGGCAAGAGGAACAGACCTGAGGGAGTCTAATGAAGATTTCCCGTGACTGATCTCTTTCGAGTCAGTCACGGGAACTTCTCCCCCACGAAAGCGAATCTTGCAACACCGCTCGGTTTGCGGTCTCGTCGGGCTACTGCCCTAACAGCAGGTAAACCGTAACTAATCCGGCTGCGGCAAACCCCGCAAAAAGCGCGGGCGCCCATGCTGGGGGCCGCTCCAGCGCCGAGGATGCTCCGAGGATTCCCTTTATC
>DASTET010000067.1:0-4269 GCA_035709445.1 Blastocatellia bacterium
GTTCAACCCCACTTTCTCGCTCGGCACATTCACCTTCGGGAGCCTGAGCGATTTCCTGCGAAACAGACCTCAGCGGTTTGTGGGGCTTCCGCCCGAAGGCGCGCTCGACCGCTACTGGCGCTTTACGCTCTTCGGGTTCTACGCCCAGGACACATACAAGCTCTCGCCGCGTCTCAATCTCAATCTTGGGCTGAGATATGAATTCACGACGCTCCCGGTCGACAGGTACGGGCGCGATTCCGCGCTGATAAACATCGAAGACCCCGCGCCTACGGTAGGCAAGCTGTATGAGAATCCCTCGTATAAGAACATCTCTCCGCGACTCGGATTTGCCTGGGACATCTTCGGCGACGGCAAGACCTCGCTTCGTGGCGGGTATGGAATCTATTTCAACACGCTGAACCATCAGAACCTGATCGTCACAGTCACCAACCCGCCCGCCACTCCTCGCATAATCATCGATAACACGGCGAGCTTCGCTCCGATCTTTCCGGCAGCGCCTCTCAACCTCGGGGCCGGGAACTCGATCCGCCCGGTCGAGTTCGATATCAAGAACCCTTACGTCAACATCTACAACGTGAGCCTGCAACGCGAGCTGTGGTTCGACACCGTAGTTACTATCGGGTATGCCGGGTCGCGCGGGATACATCTTCTAAGAAGCGGCGATGTAAATATACGGACACCCGTGAGGAGGGCCGACGGCACGCTTGTCTTCCCGCCGACCGCGCCGCGACGCAACCCCGCGTTTACTACAATCGAGCTAAAGAGCAGCGATGGAAATTCCTGGTATAACGCTTTGATCTTCGAGGTCCGAAAGCGGTGGAGCCGGGGCGTTATGTTCCAATCATCTTACACGCTCTCGCGCAACATCGACACGACGCAGGCGTCGACCTTCTTCTCGGACGCGACCAACGGGACGACATCGGCCTTTCCTGAGTTTCCTGGATTCAACTACAACAAGGGGCTTGCCGACTATCACGCCAAGCACAACTGGGTCGTGAACTTCACCTGGGAGGTCCCCTTTGCAAAGAACCTCGATGGCGCGGCGAAAGGACTGCTCGACGGGTGGCAGTTGTCGGGAATCTCGAATGTGCGGAGCGGCAACCCGCTCACGGTCTTCGTACAGCGAAATCGGTCTCGCTCGCTCTGGGGCCCGTCGCTCGGTCCGGGGCTTGGATTCGACCGACCGAGCCTCGCGCCGGGCCGCACGCACGAGGACGCGGTGACGGGCGATCCGGACCAGTATTTCGACCCGACTGCCTTTGTGCTTCAGGAGGCGGGCACGCTCGGCAACCTCGGTCGCGGCGCTCTCATAGGTCCGAACCTCCGCACCTTTGATGTGTCGGCGGTCAAGAATAATCGAACAAGCTGGCTAGGAGAGAACACGAACATACAGATACGGCTCGAAGCATTCAACCTGTTCAACCGGGCCAACTTCGGCAACCCCACGCTGACCGCCTTTACAGGCGTCGGGTGCCCAAACAACCCGGACGGCACGCCGAATCCGGACGGCTCTTGCGAAAGACCGCTCGCAACCTTTGGCCGCATCCGCTCGACCGTCACGTCCGCCAGACAGATTCAGATCGGCCTGCGAGTCTCATTCTAAGTTGCAGAAGCATCCTGTGGAGGGAATGCTATGAGAAATAATTCCGGCGCTTGCAAGCCACGGTTCAAATCGGCCGCGGCCCTTTCGTTCTCTATCGTCTTGACGCTCATTTCGCTTTCGGGGACGCCTGTTTTCGCAGAAGGACCGGGCGACCAGTGGATGCAGTTTCGCGGTCCGAATGGGACCGGCATATCCGCAAGCAAAGGACTGCCTGTCGAATTCAGCCCGACGAAGAATGTCGTGTGGAAGACCCCGCTTCCGCCGGGCCATTCATCCCCCGTGCTCGGACGCGACCGAATATTTCTCACCGGATTCGAGTCAAACAGGCTTTGGACAATATGCCTCGATAAAAAGACCGGCAGGCTGTTATGGCAGCGCGAAGTCCCTCGCAATCGAGCAGACCGGCTGCAAAAGCCCAACAACCCGGCATCGCCCAGCCCGGTCACCGACGGAGAGAATGTCTTCGCCTTCTTTCAGGATTTCGGTCTGCTCGCCTACGACAAGAACGGAAAAGAGAGATGGAGAGTCCCGCTCGGACCGTTCAACAGCTACTACGGATTGGCGGCCTCTCCCATACTGGTAGATGACGTTCTGGTCCTGCCCTGCGATCAGGACACAAATTCCTTTATGCTTGCCGTCGACAGAAAGACCGGGCGCGTCCGCTGGAGAATAGATCGCCCCGAAGTCATATCAGGCTACTCGACGCCGATAGTGTACCGCCCGAGAGAAGGGCCAGCGCAGATAGTCCTCCCGGAATCATTTCAGCTCTCGGCCTATTCTGCGGCGACCGGCGAGAGGGTGTGGTGGGTGCGGGGGCTTGCCTGCGAGATGAAATCGATCCCGGCTATGGAGGGCGATACCATCTTTATAAACGGATGGGGATGGCCCGAAAACCAGCCGGGCAAACAGATCAAGGTCGCGCCCTTTGAAGAGGTCCTCCCGAAACACGATGCGGACAGGGACGGCAAGATATCGAAGACGGAAGCCCCCGACCAGAAGCTGAAACAAGAGGTTTATTTCAACACATTCGATCTCGACCGGGACGGGTTATTGAACGCGCGAGACTGGCAGGTCTACCGCGCTATGATGTCGGCTGAAAACGGGCTGCTGGCGATAAAGCTCGGCGGGCGCGGCGACATGACCGAAAGCAGCATACGCTGGCGTTATCAAAGGCCCGTCCCTCAGGTTCCTTCGACGCTGCTTTACAGGGGCGTGCTCTACATGGTCAACGACAGCGGCGTGCTGATAAGCTTTGATCCGGCGACGGGGGGTGTGCTCAAGCAGGGGCGACTCGAAGGGGCTATAGATAAATACTTCGCCTCTCCCGTCGCGGCGGATGATAAGGTGTATCTTGTCAGCGAAGCGGGGCACGTCTCGGTGCTGAAGCCGGGCGGCGACTGGCAGATACTTGCGGTCAACAATCTCGATGATGAGTGCTATGCCACACCGGCAATATCGGACGGGCGCATCTATATCCGGACCAGGGGCGCGCTCTATTGTTTCGCGAAGGTTGATTAGCAATATAATTCAGTTCTCGCTTCGAAAAGTGAATTCTCGGTGATCAAATTCAGTTTAACCGCAGAGGACGCCGCAGGCACGCAGAGGAATAGTCAATACCTCTGTGACCCTGCGGTGTCCTCTGTGGTTTAAGAGAAAGACAAAATTGAATAAGGAGAAGAGTCGCTCAATGTGGTGGATACTTTTCGCTTTAGGCGCAGCCCTCAGCTGGGGGCTTTACGGTCCCACTCTGCACACCGGCCAGGTCGAGCTTCGCAACCCGCTTCGCGCGCTGCTCTGCGTGGGGATCGCATATTTTCTGATAGGAGTGCTGGTGCCGCTCGCATGGCTCGGCGCGCAGGGGGAATTGAAGGGATTCAACTCCGGCGGCGTTACCTGGGCGACGGTTGGCGGCGCGCTCGGCGCGGTCGGCGCAATCTGCATAATACTGGCATTCAGATCGGGGGGGCTACCTACATATGTCATGCCGCTCGTCTTCGGCGGCGCGCCGCTCGTGAACGTGCTCTTTTCGATGTGGCTCCACCCGCCCAAGACCTCGCCCAACCCGTTGCTCTATCTGGGATTCGTTCTGGTGGCGTTAGGCGCGGGGCTGGTCCTGTACTTCAAGCCGCAGTCTTAAACCGGGAAACCTCTCATTCGAATTGCTTCTTGAATTCCAGGAATTGCCCCTGTAGCTCTGCAAGCTCTCGGCGAAGGGTCTCTACCTCTTCCTGAAGGAGCGAGACCCTTTCGCCTAACGAGTGAGACCTTGCAGCCTGGGAATCGGCTCTGGAAGCCGATTCCATCTCTTCCACGTTTACGGGGCCGCCAAGCAGGTGCGCGTACCTCGATTCTTTAAAACCCGCCAGCCGGGGGAGCTTTACGACCAGCGGCTTCCCTTCCCGCTCCGTAAGCGATAGGAGCGTGGATTCCACTTCCCCAAGCCCGTCAAAGTTGTGCAGGTGGCCTGTTCGCGCGCGAATCTCTCCGACCGTCTGCGGCCCTCGCAGCATCAGGACGCACATCACGGCCACCTCACGGTCGTTCAGGTCGAAGGCTTCGGGGAAGATGTGCCCGTATTTCGGGACGCGGCTATCTACTCCCTTGAACACCCATACCAGCTTTTTCTCGCGCAGGCTGTCGAGCGCGTGAAGCACCATCTGGTC
>DASTET010000068.1:0-3002 GCA_035709445.1 Blastocatellia bacterium
GCGTGTCGAAGCGGTCGAGCGCGAAGGGTCGCAGCACCCTGTCGATCTGATTGAACATCAAGATGTCGGGGACCTTTGAGGCTGCGGTGGCGAAGTGGTTATGCCAGAAGAGGGTCATCTTCTCTTCGAACTGGCGGCGCGTTAGAATCATCCTGGTGAACCACCAGCGGCGTATCTCTCCCTGGTTGAAGTTCTCGTTCGCGGTCGGGTCCGAGAAATCGAAGCTTCTTTCGAGGGCGTCTTCCATCGCCCTGTTATCGATCTGGCTGTAGTTTATGAGATGATCGACTGCTCCTTCGCGACCGCGCGAGACGAGATCGTCGATCTCTTCAGGGGTGCCGCCGAATCCCATGCGGCGCAACAGGTGAGCGGCTTCATCGAATGTCAAACCGGCCATGGGCTGGTCACCTCCTACCTTTCGCTTCCGTCGGAGCGGACCTGATAAAGTCCCGTTCTTTCAGACTAAAAGGGGCCGTCGAAAGTCTGAAAAAAATTTCTTACTGACGCCTGAACCGGCGTTCCCATTCGGCTCTGGTGCAAAATGACCGGGGGGTGATGGCTCGCTGTACGGCCAGTATGCCGTCAAGGTGATCGATCTCGTGCTGTAACAGCTCCGAAAGGTCGTCTTCGGCCTCCACTGTCTGAAGCGAGCCGCGCTCGTCAAGATACCGAACGCGGACCTGCGCCGAGCGCGAGACGCGCACCATCAGGTCGGGGAAGCTGAAGCAATCGTCCCACAGCTCGATCCGGTCATCGCTTGCCCGGACGATCTCAGGATTTATGAGCGGCCCGCAAAAGCCGGTCGGCTGCATGCGGATGAATATCATGCGGCGGAGCACGCCTATCTGCGGAGCGGCTATCCCGCGCCCGAAGCCCGTTGCCTCGCGGAAGGCAGCCAGCGTATCGCTCAGATCTTTTACGAGCGACGCGGTCTCTGATGACGAGAGAGCATCAATCGGCTGAGATTTCTCCCAGAGCGTCGGGTCGCCCATTTGCAGAATCCTTCTCTCAGGCATAGTTCTTCTCCCGTTTGTGGACCGAGATTATAACCGAATTCGGATAGATTAACAGGAGAAGGTCCTCGCTTTTATATAAACCCTGCGTGCGGGAACCCGGCGCCAAGCACTGACCGCGAATCGGCCCCTAGCCATTTATCAATTATGGTTGCATAGACCTCGCGAAAATCGACTTTGAACCTGACATTTCCCGCTATATCGAGCTCGGTTGCCGCAAGCGAAGGTTGCTCGCCGTAGAACCCGCCGCGCACCGGATTTCCGATGATGAACATGGGCGCGGCCGTGCCGTGATCGGTTCCGTGTGAAGCATTCTCTTCGGGTCTCCGCCCGAACTCGGACCACTGCATCATCAAGACCTGATCGGCGAGGTCGTGCTCTAACAGGTCATCATAAAAGAGCCGGACCGCTTCCGAAAACCAGCGGAGCAATCGAGCGTGGTCGCCTGCGAATTTATTCGCCTGATTGTCGCGGCTCCCTATCTGGCCCGAATGGGTATCGAACCCATGCATCTGAACGTAAAAGAGCCGGGCCGCAGGTATGGTCGTCAACAACTGCGCGACCATTTTGAAGCCGACCGCAAGCGGATTCTCCTCAGGATAAGTTACGCTCGACCTGTACCCGGCAACGGCGGCCTGGACCTGCTCGGCCCCGTTGACCGATTCGAACATAGTCTTCGTCACGGCCCCGATCAGAGTATCGGATGAGAAGCTGCGGCTTGCGGCTTTGGTGAAAGTGTTCAGTTGATTCGTATGGTCATCCGGGTGGGCCGGGTCTGTTATGAACCGATAAAGCTCGAAGTCGAATATGTTAGGGATGACCACCTGGCGCGCATAAAACGATTTCGGAAACCCGAATCCGAGCGAGGCAGCCGAGAGCCCCGTCTCGCCTATCAACGCGATATCCGCGTAACGGCCCAGCCATCCGCTGCCCGAAAGCCCCGAAATATCGGCCGTGTGCCAGATGTCCATCGATGCAAAATGAGAGAGAGTAGGGTTCGGGTAACCCACGCCGAGAATGATGGCGACTCTGCCCTCATCGTAAAGCTGCTTGATATGGCTCATAGCCGGGTGCAGCCCGAACTCGTTAGAGATTATGGTCGAGTTGCCCCGCTCGTCTTTAAGCTCCGACTCTTTGAAAGAGATTGCAGGCCGGAAGCCGTAATAACGCGAGTCGGTATAAGGGACTACGGTATTGAATCCGTCGTTTCCTCCGGTGAGCTCTATGACCACAAACCTGCGATTCGAAGCTGGATCGGGCGTTCGAGCCTCGGCCTGTCTCAACCAGACACCGGGCGCGATCATTCCAACAGCAACCGCGCTCGCGCCCCTCTTGATGAACTGTCGCCTTGTGACCGGCATAGGTGCAGCCTCCTAATTCAACTGAAACTCTGAGAGGCACATGATGAGGTGGACCAGCCCCCGGACCTTTTTATCTATGGTAGAGTCGTCGTTAACAAATTTTACCGTGCTGCCGCCGGGACCGGAATTCAGATAATCGATCAGCGCCTTGCGGGTCGCCGAATCGATTTTCAACGGCCCGAGCAGGGATAAAAAACTCTTTACGGTCTTTTTCGGGTTCGCTTTCGTGTGCCGCCTTAACTGCTCGTGATCGAGATAGAGCCCGGGCGCATTGCGCCCATTGGGTCGATTGATCGCTAAAAAGTCTGCATAGGTGAAGCGGTTCAGCATCCTGGCAGTATCTACCCAGCCCAGGTTCAGATCCCAGCCCGCAACATCGGGCGGGTTGAAAAGCTCCTGGCCGAGCAATATGGTGAAAAACTCGAGGAGATGCGGGTCGGTTTCGCTTGTGCCAGAAACATGCCTGACGCCGAGCATCTTGATCGCTCCGACGACGTATTCGACCGGGGTCTTTACAAGCGCGAACCTTGCGCGCTGGCTAAAGAACTCGTCCGAGGTGAATACGGCCCGCGCAAGCTCTCTTATCGAATGATCCTTCCCAAGATAGACCTCTGCAAACTTCTCGATT
>DASTET010000069.1:0-5430 GCA_035709445.1 Blastocatellia bacterium
TCCCGCAGCTCGACCTGCAATACAATATAATCGGCGCGTTATTGATAGTCGCTTTCGGATTCCTTTTTGTCACCGTCTCATCGCGCCTGACCGGAGAGATCGGATCATCATCCAACCCGATCTCGGGGATGACGGTCGCCACTCTGTTGTTGACCTGCCTGATCTTTCTGCTCATCGGGTGGGACACGCCCGCCTACTACATCACGGCGCTGTCTATCGGAGGGATCGTCTGCATCGCTGCATCAAACGGCGGGACGACGAGCCAGGACTTGAAGACAGGTTTTCTGGTCGGCGGAACGCCCAGGCTCCAGCAGATAGCCATCCTGTTCGGCGCGGGCGCGTCGGCTCTCATACTCGGGCCGATACTGCTGAGCCTCAACGACGCCGCGACCGTCTATGTGCCGCGCACGACGATTGAGCCAATCACCGAAAATGTGCAGCAGCTTCAGGACTCAAGCCTCGCGCTGCCCGCCTACACGGGCCAGGGCCGTATCTCACAGCCGGGCAATTATCGAGTGCTGACCTTCATTGAAGGCGAACAGCCGCCCGCGCCCGGACTCCAGCCGGGCCAGTACCTGGTAGACGAACGGGGCAGCATCGTCTACAGGGTGCATGAGAACTGGCCCGCAGACCTTCGCGCAGACACGTCGAACCTTGCGCAGGCAGATGTCGAACAGCTCAAGGGGCCGCAGGCAAACACGGATACGAACTCGTATCGAGTCTGGCAGCGGATCAAAGAAGACGGCTACGCGCAGAAATTCCTCGTCGACGATCAGGGCACGCCGGTCTATCTGGTCGATCCGGGCATCAACGGCACGCATAGAGTGACGCCGGATGGGGTCACAGTAGAAAAGTATAGAGCGCCGAAGGCGACATTGATGGCCTATATCATCAACGGCATCCTGAGCCGGAAGCTGCCCTGGGGGCTGGTGCTGCTCGGAGTGATGATATCGATCGTTCTGGAGATGTCGGGCATCCCCTCGCTCGCCTTTGCCGTAGGCGTTTACCTGCCGCTCGCCTCGTCAAGCCCCATCTTTGTAGGGGGAATGATTCGATGGCTCGTCGACCGGAGCATGCGCAAGAGGCTAAAGCATAAGGATATGACCGAAGAAGAGCTGGTCGCCGAAAGCGATAAGAGTCCAGGCGTGCTGATGGCTTCAGGCTATATAGCAGGCGGCGCGCTCGCATCGATAGTCATAGCTTTCATGGCCGGGGTCCTCGTGGATATAAATAAACGGCTCAGCGACTGGTCGATGGCAAATAATCCGTTTTATCCGCCGAGCGAAGACTTTTTGAAGGAGCACCCCGGCGCCAGCCCGCATCTTTATGCCGACCTGCTGTCGCTGATACCGTTTTTCATCCTGATCGTGCTCCTTTATCTGGTAGGACGCGAATCGATACTGGGAGGCAAAAAGCAAAAGGCTGACGCATAAAGCCATGATCTTGATTGCTGTGGACCGGAGCGTGGCCGCTTCCCCGGCATTCGAGCCGAGTTTGAAGCATCGCGCCGCCCGGCGTGACAGCTTTTCGTACAGTCGAGCATTCATTCCCGAGGCGCAACCCTATAGTCGGCCCGGTTCATCACAATGACTAAACTTGAATTCTGGGAGGCAGTCACACATGAGAAAGCATGTCTCAACGAGGCTATTAGTCGTATGGCTTGCTTTGTCGCTCGTAGCTCCCGCCGCAGCCGCGCCACAGACGAAGCTCAAGCCCGGAATGAACTTCTTTTCACTGCGTGACGACGTCGAGATAGGACGCCGGTCCGCTTACGAGATAGACCGCAAGTATCGCACTCATCACGACTCGCGGGTCAACCTCATAGGCAGGCGTCTTGCCGCCCGCTCTACGATGCCGAACCTGCCCTGGCGTTTTCGCGTGATCGAGCGGCGCGATGTGAACGCATTCGCGCTGCCCGGCGGCTACATCTACGTGACGAGCGGGCTGTTGCGCGCGGCTCGAAGCGACCATGAGATTGCCGGGGTGCTCGCCCACGAGGTAACTCATGTGACGCTGCGGCATGGCACGAACCAGGCGTCGAAATCGATGCTTGCGCAGATGCCGCTTCAGGTGCTCGGAGGATTGTTGGGGCGCGGCGTCGGGTCTATGCTCACGCAGCTCGGGGTAGGCTTCGGGCTCAACGCTCTGTTTCTGCGCTACAGTCGAAGCGCAGAGACTCAGGCCGACGTAGGCGCTGTGCAGTTGATGCATCGAGCGGGGTATGACCCGCGCGGGCTTTCGCGATTTTTGGGCTCGCTCAGAGGACGCGGCGGCAGCGAGTTCTTTTCAGACCACCCGAACCCTTCGAACCGCGTGGGCCGCGTCGAGCAGGAGATAAGGATGCTCAGAGGCCGATAGCATTCGTGGAGGCTGCCGCAATTTCGAGGGCAGATGTCTCAGCCTGCATAAGGGGCGTCTCTTCTTCTGGAGCGCGTCGATCACGCCTGTCTGACTCAAGGCTTGTTGCCAAGCCTTGCAGGGATTCGATATTATCCATTGAACAATGATCAAAACAGTTGAATGGACAGACGAAGGCGTGGCGATGATCGACCAGCGGCTGCTGCCAAATGAAGAGGTCTATCCCCTATTCAAAACTTATGAAGAGGTGGCGCAGGCGATTGAGAATATGGTCGTGCGCGGCGCGCCTGCTATAGGGGTTGCTGCGGCCATGGGCATCGCCCTCGGCATGAAGAGCTCTACAGCGGGAAGCCTTGAAGAGTTCGAGCGCGATTTCTCTCGTGTATGCGAGAGGATGTCGCGCACAAGACCGACGGCGGTCAATCTCTTCTGGGCGGTAGAGCGCATGCGATGGGCATTCAAGCACGCGCGGCGCGAAGGGCTGCCGGTCGAGCGGATCACTCAGAGGCTCATCGACGAAGCTATCGAGATTCACAGCGAAGATATAAAGAGC
The DNA here is from genome assembly GCA_035709445.1 of Blastocatellia bacterium. Lineage (GTDB taxonomy): Bacteria > Acidobacteriota > Blastocatellia > UBA7656 > UBA7656 > DASTET01. The sequence goes on from DASTET010000069.1 coordinate 2,912, forward strand.
AATCAGCGCATGGGCCGGTTCGGGGCAGAGCTTGTTCCGGACGGGGCGACCGTGCTGACCCATTGCAACGCGGGGGCGCTTGCGACCGCAGGTTATGGGACTGCTCTCGGAGTGGTACGGGCGGCGGTCGAAGCGGGCAAGCGGGTCCGCGTGCTGGCCGACGAGACCCGACCATTCCTCCAGGGCGCTCGGCTGACGGCGTGGGAGCTTGCCAAAGAGCAGATACCGGTCACATTGATCACCGATAATATGGCGGGGCACTTTTTGAAGTCGGGTCAGGTAGATTGCGTGATCGTCGGGGCCGACCGAATCGCCGCCAACGGCGATGTCGCCAACAAGATAGGAACCTACATGGTGGCCGTCGTCGCGCACGAAAACAACGTCCCGTTTTATGTGGCTGCGCCGCTATCGACCGTAGATCTCAAGCTCAACTCAGGCGACGAGATTCCTATAGAATCGCGCGCCACAAGCGAGGTCACCCACTTTCGAGGCGAGCAGGTCGCGCCCGAAGGGGTCAGCGTGGCAAACCCGGCTTTCGATGTAACTCCGCACCGTTACATATCGGCCATCATCACCGATGCCGGCGTCGCTCGTGAGCCCTACGATACAAACCTGAGAGCGCTTTTCGAAGAAACGGGGAACCAGTGATCAGTGATCAGTGGCCAGTGGTCAGCGGCTGCTGGTTGAGTGAGATCACTTTTATTTATCAGCATCATTGCTTAAGGCAAAACTGACCACTGGCCACTGATCGCTGGCCACTGAAAAGGTTATGCAATTAGAACACAGGATCGGACAGTTACTTGTGATAGGGCTGCCGGGCACGCAGGTCGATCCGGCGACTCGCGAGATGCTTGAAGCGATTCAGCCGGGCGGCGTGCTGTTGATGGGTCATAATATCGAAAGCGCGCATCAGGTTGCTGAGCTTACCTCGACCGTCCGTTCGATTCTTCAGGTCCCCCCGCTCATAGCAGTCGATCAGGAAGGCGGGCGCGTCGACCGTTTAAAGCAGATATATACGCCCATGCCGTCGGCAGACCTGTTGCGCGCGTCAGGCGACGCGTCTGTCTCAGACCGGTTTGGCGAGATCACAGCCGAGGCGCTCAGGCTTCTCGGATTCAATATAAACTTTGCGCCGGTCCTCGACGTCGCGCTCAACGACTCGGCGGAAAACGGGCTGAAGGGCCGCTATCTTGGCAGCTCCCCGGCGCAGATCATAAGGCTTGCGGGCGCGTACCTGGAAGGGCTTCAGCGCGGCGGAGTCATCGGTGTCGGCAAGCATTTTCCGGGGCTAGGCGCAACTATCGAAGACTCTCATGCAAGGCTGCCCATTGTTGAAAGCTCGCGCGACGAGATATTGAAACGCGACCTGCCCCCCTACCTTGAGATGTTCAGCAAGATCAACGCCAGGCTGAGCGCCCTGATCGTGTCGCACGCGCACTATCCCGCTTTCGACGGGCCGGCAGCGCTGCCCGCCTCGATTTCAAAGAACATAGTCAACGGTCTGCTGCGCGACGAGCTGGGCTTCAGGGGGCTTACATTGACCGACGATCTCATCATGGGGGCGATCACGTCCTCTCGCGACGTAAGCGAGGCAGCTATCCTGGCAATAGAAGCGGGCAACGACATGGTGATGGTGACCGACTCGCCCGACGGCGCGACCGCCGCCTGGCGAGCGATGGTGCGGGCAGCCGAAGAAGGGCGGATCACGCGGGCGCATATCAGCCGCGCTTTCGATCACATCGCCCGCATCAAGTCCATGGTGTCGCCTCCGCATTCGCTCACGGAGATGGCGGTGCTCAGACTTCGCGAGCGGATCGCCGAACTCAATCTGGTGCTGCAACACTCCAAATAATTCCGAAAGAATTGGACAGGATTATCAGGATCAACCAATTCAGATTATCGCTGTTTCTGGTTCTTGCAACGCTGCTCGCTCTGCCCGCGACCGGGTGCAGACGCGACCGCGAGCCGGGCACACTCGTCGTAGCAATAGAAGCGACCCCGCGCGGCTTCGATCCGCGACGCTCAACAATCAGCACATATTCCGCCCGCATAATGCAGCTCGTCTTTGACACCCTTGTGATCAAGAACGAGAACTTCGAGTTCATACCATCGCTCGCGGAAAGCTTTGATGAGAGCCCCGATCATAAGAAGTTCACGTTTCGACTGAGAGAGGGCGTGAAGTTCCATAACGGCAAGACGCTCACATCCTCGGACGTCAAGTACACGTTCGATTCGCTGCTCGCGCCCGCGTTTCAATCGCCTATTCGCGGAGCGGTCGATAAGATCACATCCATCGAGACGCCCGACCCTCTTACGATCATCTTTCGCGCGCGCGAGCCATTTTACACCTTCATCGGAAACCTCCCGGCAATAGGCATAATCCCCGAAGGCGCGGGCGCAGAAATGATCAGCGCCCCCGTAGGCAGCGGGCCGTACAAGGTCGTAGCCTATAGTGAGGGCGAAATGGTCGCGCTCGAATCTCACCGAGATTACTGGGGCGGCGCGCCGTCTATCCCTCG
>DASTET010000070.1:0-5588 GCA_035709445.1 Blastocatellia bacterium
ACCGCATCGATCAACCGGCCGGAAGTACTGCCGAAAAGACGCCCCCTCCCGAAGGGTATTTCATAATCGAAGTCGGTGGCCCAGGTCCTGCGCCGGTCAAACTCTGCCAGACCTCGCTCAGCGCGCAGGTCGCGCGAATTCTGCGGCACCCGCGAAGCAGCCGCGAATGAGGCATAATCTATGGCCTTCGACCAGGTGAAGCTTGAGCGAAATCCCAGCCCCTGATTGAAACGCCTCTCGATTGAAACTTGCAGCGCGTTGTAGCTCGAATTAGCGCCGAGGCCCTGGATAAGTACGCGGCCAAAACCGGGGTAGGGGACTACGTTCCCCTGCTCGGTGCGGATTGTCTGGTTTATGTTCGATACCGCCGATTGGTGAGTCCCCTTCGCGCCCACATAGCTTACTTCGACGCCGAGCGCGCTCCCGAAATCATGGGCGAGTGTCAGGTTCCACCCCTGCGTATAAGGCGACGGGTTATCGAACTCCCAGCCGTTCGGGCTGATTGCACCCGGCGCATTCGGCGGCCTGTTCTCGGGAAAAGGATTGGCGAGACTCGGATTGCCTACTGCGATGGCCTGGTACTGCTCGAGCCGCGTAAACGGAAAAGCGGTAGCGCCCAGTAGTTGATACATGGTGAATTGAAGATCGAAGCCGTAATAGATTCCGTAGCCGCCCCGGATCGCTGTGTCATCTCCGCCGAACGGGCGATAGGCGAAGCCAAGCCTCGGCGCGATATTGTTGTAATCGGTCCTGACAAGGCTTCGCGGAAATCCTCGCTCCCCGGCCCTCACCTGCCGGCCCTCGCTTACGATAAAGTTTGCCCAGCGGTCGTATTTTTCGACAGGCGGACGGTTGAGGTCATACCTCACGCCCAGATTGAGCGTGAGACGGGGTCGCACTTTCCAATCATGCTGAACGAAGAGGCCCCAGTAGTTGCTGAAGAGATAGCTCTTGTTTGTGCCTACCTGTCGCGTGGTCTGGACCGGGAGGCCGAGCAAAAAATCGGCGAACGGGTTTGTGCTGAAGCTTCCAAGAAAGATTATCTGCCCGCCCGCAAATGAGGCGAAGTGGTTGAAGTGCTGCGACCGCTGGAACTCGCCGCCGAACCTTACGTTGTGGCCGCCCCGAACGAGGCTGACCATGTCCGAGACGACGAACTCGTTGTCGGTCCACTCGTCGGGCAGAAAGGTCGGGTCGCCGACCTCCGGCAGACCGACTATCACAATGCTTGCAAGGCCCGACCCTCTCGCCACTCCCGTGATGCCCGCCTCCGCCGATGTCTCTTTGCCCGCGTTGACCGAAAGCTCGGAAAAGTTGCTTCGTATGTATCCGAACCGCGCTTCGTTGATGAGCGAAGGGCCGAAGATGTGAGTGTGACTGAGCGACCAGTGCTGTTCTCTCGTCTCCCTTGTCGAGCCGAACCCCGGTATTGCCGTAGAGCGAAAAGGCACCTCCGCCTTCAGGTCGTTCAAGAGAAAACGCCCGCTGATCTGATCGGAGCCGCCGATGTGATGGTCTATCTTTGCGATGAAGGCGTCGCGGTCTTCTTCGACCACGCTGCTCGTGATGAAATTGAGCGAGCCCTCCCTGTTCGGCTCCGGGATAAAAGCGAGTATGTTGCGAGCGACCGGGCTTATCAGCTCGGCCGGGATCGTGTTGTTCGGAAAGGGGCGGCGGTTGAAAGGATTGCGGATCGGGGCCGCAAATATGCCGCGTCTCTCTTCCAGCGTCGGGACTCGCGCGAGCCGCGTCTGGCCCTCGCGGTTGCGAAGCCCCTCGTAGCTCACCAGAAAAAAAGTTTTGCCCCGTACGACCGGCCCGCCCAGCACGCCGCCGAACTGATTCCTTATCAGCCTGGGCGTCTCTTCGTCAAAAAAGCTTCTCGCGTCGAGCGCGTCGTTGCGGTGGAATTCAAACAGAGTGCCGTGAAAGCTGTTTGTCCCGCTCGCGAGCGCCACCGAGATGACGCCCGCATCGAGCCGCCCGTACTCAGCCGAATAGCCGTTCGTGATGATCTTGAACTCGCGTATCGCATCGATTGAAGGCGTGACGACAGGTTGATTGCCCCGGCGATTGATGTTCGATACGCCGTCGAGCAGGTAGTTGACATGATCGGGCCGCGCGCCGTTGATGTTGTGCGGATTGGCCCCCGCCGCCGCCGGGACTACTCCGGGCGCGAGCAGCGCCAGCGATAAATAGTTTCGACCGTTGAGCGGTATATCGAGTATCTCGCGGTTTGTGACTACTTCTCCGAGCGACGACGTCTCGGTGTTTACGTTTCCTCCTTCACCGTCGGCAGCGATCATGACCTGCTCGGTCACCTGCCCTATCTCAAGCGCAAAATCGACGCGAAGCGTCTGGTCGACCTGTAGCAGAATGTTTTTGCGGATGACGCTCTTGAACCCCGCAGCCTCTATGCGCAGACCGTATATCCCCGGCACGATCCGCGCGATGACATAATTGCCCGCTTCATCTGATGTGGCCGAGCTTGAGATCCCCGTCTCTCTATTCGTCGCGGTTATCCTGGCGTTGGGTATGACCGCCCCGGACGGGTCTGTGACCGTGCCTACTATACTGGCTCTGTACCCTTGAGCGAAGACCGTCCCGGCCGAGATTATTGTAAAGATGAGTATGCAGGGCGAGACACCGATGCTTTCTCTCATAAGGGAAGAGGACAGAACAGCCCGGCGGATGTTCACAGCGTCACGAGGCACTATCATATTAGACGGATTGCGGCGGGCGCAAGCTTGAGAACGAGCACTCGCATTGAAACGAAGGTTCTTATCGAGAGATGTCTAAATGACCACAGAGGATTGATTGTTTCTATGTGTTCCTGCGGTGTCCTCTGTGGTTCATGTTCTTTGTCTGTACCGTGGAATGAATATGGATCGGCGCAGAACCGGGCAGATTGCATAGGCGGTATTGTTACTGTGTGGTATAACCTGATATTGTCCTTTTCGAGTTTCGGGGACGTGGACGCGGAACGCGGGCGCTAAAACCTTTCTACAAAGAAAGGCAATAAATCTAATTATGCTGAAGAGAGCGACGCGCTGGGTGGGGCGGTATGCGATAGCCTTTCTGACGATCGGGGCCATACTGCTGCTGCGTCTTCTGTTCTCCTTCAATCCCACCCCTCTGCTCATAATCGCAATAATTCTGAGCGCATGGTTTGGCAATGTCTGGCAGGGGCTTCTCTCGGCCCTGCTCGTCGAGCTGGCTGTAGAGTACTTTTTTGAGACCCCGCCTTACGTCTGGGATTTTGGCATGACCAACGTCACCCGGATTATGGTCATCCTGGCCATTGCGATGCTTGCCAACGCCCGCAAGAAAGCAGAAGTCAGGCTCAAGGTCCGGGCCGAGCAGCAGCAGGCCCTGGCAGAGATTGGTCAGCGCGCGCTCGAAGGCCGAGACCTCCACTCGTTGATGAACGAGGCCGCCGAGCTTATCGTCCGAACCTTCGGCGTGAAGTACTCGGCGGTCTTCGAGAGACAGCCCGTCGGCAGCCTGCTGCTCGTCGCAGGCTTCGGGTGGAAAGAAGGGACCGTCTCCCGGCTGGTCATACCTCCGTGCGATCCTGAAGAGAATCCAGAGGCCGATTTCTTGAAAGGCCCGGTCATCATCTCTGATGTTCGCAAGAGCAAGAGCCGTCTGCTGTCTGAAGAGATGATTGCTCAGAGAATTCGAAGCTGCGTCAGCGTATCGATTCCCGGCGCGGACGGGCCGCTCGGCCTTGTCACCGCGTATCACAACCGAAAACGAAGATTTACAAAAGCGGATGTGAGCTATCTCCAGACGCTGGCTCACGTCCTGGCCGAGGCTTACGAGCGGAAACGAGCCGAAGATGCTCTGCGCGAACAACGCGAGTGGCTGCGCGTGACGATTTCGAGCATAGGCGATGCCGTGATCGCCACCGACACCGAAGGGCGCATTACCTTCATCAATCCCGTCGCCGAATCTTTGACGGGATGGCGAAGGCAGGACGCCGACGGCAGACCTCTGAGCGAGGTCTTCAATATCATAAACGAAGAGACCCGACAGCTCGTCGAGAGCCCCGCAGCCAGGGTGATGCGAGAGGGTATGGTAGTCGGCCTCGCCAATCACACGGTGCTGATCGGGAGAGACGGCGTGGAGAGACCTATAGATGACAGCGGCGCGCCTATCAAAGATCAGCATGGGAATACCATAGGCGTGGTCCTCGTCTTTCACGATGTTACTGAACGGCGGCAATCGGAAGCCGCGCTGCGCGAATCGGAACGCCGCTTCCGCCAGCTTGCCGAAAACATACGCGAAGTATTCTGGATGTTCGACCTCACAAAATCCCAGATACTGTATGTCAGTCCCGCTTACGAAGAGGTGTGGGGCCGCACGCCCGAAAGTCTCTATGCAACTCCCCGCTCCTTTATCGACGCCGTACATCCGGAAGACCTCACGCGCGTGCTCGCGGCTTTAGAAAGACAGGCCGAAGGCCGGGAGACCGAAGAAGAGTACAGGGTGATTCGACCGGACGGCTCGGTCCGATGGGTGCGAGACCATGCCTTCCCGATTCAAAACGAAACGGGAAAAGTATACCGCGTAACCGGGATCGCCGAAGACATCACGGTAAGAAAATATATAGAGGACAATCAGAGGTTTCTCGCCGAAGCGAGCACCCTGCTCGCCTCTTCGCTCGATTACGAGAGCACGCTAGAAGGCCTCGCTAATCTCCCGATCCCGCCCAATGCAGACTATTGCGTGCTGGACATACTCGAACAGGACGGGCGGATACGCAGGCTCGTCACCGCTCATAAGAATTCCGAGAAGGCTGCGCTCGTCAAACAGCTCGTTCTCTATCCGCCCGACGCCGAAAGACAGGAGGGGGTCCCGAAGGTGCTGCGCACGACGAAACCTGAAATAGTCAACCTGGCCTCCGGCGAGCTTCTCACATTCGTCGCCCGCGACTCCGGGCATCTCGACATCATCAATAAGCTCGGCATCAAATCATACATGATTGTGCCGATGCTTGCGCGCGACCGAATACTGGGCGCGATGAGCTTTGTTATCACCGAGTCGAATCATCAATACGGTCAGGATGATCTCGCCTTCGCCCGAAACCTCGTCCAGCGCATCGCCCTGGCCATAGACAACGCGCGATTATATGGTGAGGCGCAGGAGGCCAATCGCATAAAGGACGAGTTTCTGGCTACCGTCTCACACGAGCTGCGGACCCCGCTCAACGCCATCACGGGATGGGTGGCGATGATGCGCAGGGGGTCGCTCGACAACGCCGCAACAGACCGCGCGCTTCAGGTGATCGAAAGAAACGCCAAGCTGCAAACTGAGATCGTGAGCGACATACTCGACGTGTCGCGCATCGTGACGGGCAAGCTCCGCATCGAGAGCAAGCCGGTCGATCTGGCCCCTGTCGTAGAAGCGGCAATCGATGCTGTCAGACCGGCGGCCCAGGCCAAATCGATCAGTCTGGAGAAGCGGATCAGCCCGGGCGTCCCTCCCGTCCTGGGCGACGTCGGGCGATTTCAGCAGATCATATGGAACCTTCTGTCGAACGGGATCAAGTTTACGCCCAGAGGCGGACGCGTAGAGATCAGTCT
>DASTET010000071.1:0-2599 GCA_035709445.1 Blastocatellia bacterium
CAGACATCGCTTGAATCAGATAATGCAAAGTAATCAGCACCGCGAGGAGCGGGACTCGCCAGACTCTCGACGCGCCAGACTCGCTAGACTGTTATGAGCTTTTCACATCGAGCACGTCGTAGCGGGTGACGATCCCGGTGATCCGGCCGTACTCTTCTACGAGCACCGCCGGAGAGTTCTTCAGGTACTTGACCGCCGTCTCGATGTTCACATCCTCGTTCAGGACCGGAAAGCTCTTGTCCATCACATCCGCCACAGGGGATTGCACGAGGTCGGGGTTCTCAAGAAGCTTCGCCATCAGGCGGCTCTCGCGCAGCGAGCCGACCGCTCTCCCTTCGTCGAGCACGGGCAGTTGCGAAAGACCGTAGCTGTCCATCATCTGAAGCGCATCGCCCACCTTGTGCGACGAGCTGACCGAGACAAGGTGCGGAGTCGTCTCGCCGGTCTTGAGCTGGCTTATGAGCCCTACCGTCAACTTCTCGACGCCAAGCATGCGCTTCTCTTTCATCCACTCGTCGGAATGAAACTTGGTCAGGTAACGCTCGCCCGTATCGCAGACGATGAAGACCACCACGTCATCTTTTCCGAGGTCGCGCGCAACCTGTAAAGCGGCGACCACGTTTGTCCCCGTCGAGCCCCCGCAGAATATTCCCTCCTCGCGCGCGAGGCGACGGGCCATCTGGAACGAATCGCGGTCGGTCACGTTGATGATCTCATCGATGTATTTCATATGAACGTTTTCGGGGATGATCTCCTGGCCTATGCCTTCGACAAGGTAAGGCGTTGCCTGCATGAGCTTGCCCGTCTCCTTGTAGGTCTTGAAGACCGAGCCGTAAGGGTCTGCGCCGATGATGCGAATCTTCGAGTTCTTCTCTTTCAGATAGCGCCCGGTCCCGCTTATCGTGCCGCCTGTGCCTATGCCCGAAACGAAATGAGTGATGCGCCCTTCGGTCTGCTCCCACAGCTCCGGCCCGGTCGTATGGTAATGCGCTTCAGGGTTGGCCGCGTTGCCGTACTGGAACACGAAAAGCGAGTTTGGCGTCTCTTTCGCTATGCGGCGCGCGGTGTTGACATAATGGTCAGGCGAGTCGGGCTTCGCAGAGACGGGGACGACCACCACATCTGCGCCGAGGGCTTTCAGATAGCGGACTTTTTCAACCGCGCATTTATCGGTCATTACGAAGACGGCCTTGTACCCGCGGACGGCGCAGACAAGGGCGAGCCCGATCCCGGTGTTACCGCTCGTCGCTTCGACGACGGTCCCTCCCGGCTTCAAACGTCCCTCACGCTCTGCCGAATCGATCATGGAGATGCCTATACGGTCCTTGACCGATCCGCCGGGATTGAGCGATTCCATCTTTCCCAGCACGAGCGGCTTCAGCCCCTTCGCAAGTTTATTGAGCTTTAATAGAGGCGTCTGCCCGATCAGCCCCAGAACGTTCTCTTTGTAATCCATCATGTCCTCTGCTTCGAGATTGATACGCTTGCCGCTAAAGATTCTAACACTGAGAAGCCAGAAGTCAGAAGTCAGAAGCCAGAAGTCAGTGATGCTTTGAAACCAGATGGCCGCCTCAATGCGGCCATCTGGTTTCAGCCTGATAATCACGTAGTAACAGCGTGATAATAACTTCTGACTTCTGGCTTCTGGCTTCTTATTTAAGCGCCGTCCTTCGCAGATTGCTTATCCTGGCGCGGACCTCTTCGGAGTCTTTCGGGTTCTCGGCCAGTTGCAGGTACATCTCGAACTCGCGCGCGGCCTCGTCATTTCTTCCGAGCCGCGTGAGGGCAGTGGCGAGATTATAATGCGCTTCGGGAAAAGGACCGCTCTGATCTATGGCATCTCGGAACTCCCTCACCGCCGCTTCGACTCTGCCCACGCTGAAAAGCGCTATGCCGAGATTGTAATGTGCGTCCGGGTAAAGCCCCGAAGACTGCTCTACTGCAATCTTGAACTCCATTACTGCGCGCGACGAGTCGCCTCTCCTGGCGTAGAGGATGCCGAGATTGTTATGCGCTTCGGCGAAGTTGCCCGGCGAAAGCTCTATGGCCTTGAGCAGCTCGCGCTCCGCGCCCTTATCGTCGCCTTTCAGGCTCAGCGCGAGGCCGAGATTATAATGCGCTTCAGGATAGGCTGCGTCCTGTTTTATAGCAGTCTTGAATGAGCCAATAGCGGAATCGATATCTCCCATGAGGCCGAGCATCATACCGAGGTGATTATGCGCTTCAGGATAAAGCCGGTTCGCCGCCGCAATCGCTTTGCCGTATTCGACAGCCGCCCTCGCAAATTCACCCTGGTCCGACAACTGTTTGGCCCGAACGAAATGGCTCCGCGCCGTTTCCGAAACGTTCGCCTCCTGAGCGAGCCCGGTGGTTAATAGCAGGACGGAAATGCTCATTATCGCAATCGCGCGTTTTGTTATGATACCCGTATTAGTTTTCATTAACGTTTCCCCCTCTTCACGTATCAAAACATGACCGGCGAACTCAGTTTCAGGATCATTCCCGTACACTGTTTAGCTCCCGTCTCATATGTCTTGAATAAAGGCAACGATTATGCCGCGAAGAGGGGCGGGCGGGCAGGCTATAAGGGCAGGTCCTT
>DASTET010000072.1:0-2907 GCA_035709445.1 Blastocatellia bacterium
GACCGCACGCGCGTATTCGACCGCGCGGACAGGTTGTGATTGAAGCGATGCGATCTTCATCATCGCGGCGAGCGCGCGGGCGCTTTCAATCTCTTCGGCGCTCAACCCGGAGCGGGCGAAACGTTCCATCTCCGACAGGACGGCGGCGCGGGCGCGCTGCTCGTTTTCGGGCGCGGTCACGACCAGAGCATACACCGCCCCTGCAACAAGCAGCGATTCCGATTGCAGCCTGACCGAGCTTGCGAGGCCCTGCTTATTTATCAGCTCGTTGCTGAGCCTGCCGCCGGACCCGTTCATGGCGGCTTCGATCAGCTCGAATGCCGCATACGTCGAGTTCTCCGCCCTCGGCCCGCCGAATCCAACACAGATAGCGGTCTGCCGTTCACGGGTGGGCTCGACCTTCTGAGCTGCTGATGCCGGTTGCGGGACCCTCAGCTTCAGCGTCTTGTCGACATCTCTGCGTCTGAACCCTTCGGCTATCTGGCCGGAGATGAGCGCGGACCCCTCGGTATCCCCTACGACGACGACCAGCGGCAACTGGCGCTTGACTGTGCGCGTATGCCATTCGCGCAACTGGTCGCCCGTGATCTTCGAAACCGCCTCTTCGCTGCCATGAATCGGGATCGCATACGGGTGGGTCGGGTAGAGCGCCTGAAACAGCAGGTTGCGCGCCCGCAGACGGCGCATGTCGAGGGCCTGGCGTATGAGCCCGATCTGCACGACGCGCGCCCGCTCGATGTCGTCGTCTCTGAATGCAGGCTCTTCGATAAGATCGGTCACGATCTTGAGCGCGCGGTCCGCGTTGTCTGAAAGCGTGCTGAGCACGAACCCGAAGAAATCTGGCTCGGATACTACTTCAATGCTTGCGCCAAGCTGTTCGAGCTCCTGCGACACCTGCGCCGACGAGCGTCGCGGCGTGCCGTGCAGCATCGAGCGCAGCATAAGCTCGGTTATCCCGCCGTTCGTGTCGTCTTCGACGACGCGGCCTCCCTGAAACAGGAGCGCCACGGCCACGCTCGGCTGAGAGTGGTCTTCGCGCACGAAGGCGCGAGGCCCGTTGAGCGTCGAGAAATCTTTGACCGCGAGCGGCTGGATAGAATCGAACAGTACCTGCTGCTCGATTGATCGCTCCCTGCTGCGAGCGACTTCAGGAAGGTCTGATTTAGGTTCAGGCGGACGCACCTCTTTAGGCTCGACGGACTTTCCGAATTCGGGGACCCAGGCGGTAACGGTCGCGGCGAAGCGTTCGGCGTCAAAGGTTCTGGCAGGCGAGCTCAAGGGCTCGTACTCATACACGGTCGTGTTGGCAAGCTCGAAGTACTTTGCTGCCGCGCGCTGTACGTCCTCCGCGCGGACTTCGCCGAGCGCCTTTCGATAATCGAGCGCAGTTCGAAAGCCGCCTCGTTCGGCCTCGGCGCGCGCAAGCAAAAGCGCGCGGCCCAGGTATGTGCCGGTCTCATCGATGTGCCGTTTTTCGAGAAGCGCGCGCGCCCGCGCTATCTCTGCTTCGCTCGCCAGCACGCGGCGGAGTCGTTCGATCTCTTTAAACAGGTCCGATTCAGCCTTATCAATAAGCTTCGCATCCATCCTCGCCTGTACGGCAAGCAGCCCCTGGTCCGCGGCGGCGAAGTAATTCGCAGCGACGTGATTTGCGACCGACTGGCCCGCGACAAGCGAGCGATACAGCCGCGACCCTCTGCCCTCTCCCAGGACAGCCGCGAGCATATCGAGCGCGGCCCGCTCTTTCGAGCTTGCTCCCGGAACCCGGAACGCAAGCGTCACAATCGCCTGAGCGGTATCGCCGCGCTCCGAAGCGTAGCGAAGGCGAGGCGGCGGCGGCTGTTGCGGAGCAGTCTGCTGACCGGGCGCGGAAGCCTTCGAATCAGAGGGTTGAGGCGGAGTCGCGGTCTTCATCTCAGGCTGCGGCTTCGCTGCCGGTCCGGCAGTCTGACTTTGAGCGGGCTGCTGCGGGCTGGGAGTCGCGAAATCGCCGTAGAGTTGCTGGACCTCGATCAGGGTATTGAAAGTCGAGACATCGCCCGCTATAGAAACGATGAGGTTTTCGGGGCGATATGCAGTTCGATAAAACTCTAAAAGATGTTCGCGGGTGATCTGGCCTGCGGCCCCGGAAGTCGAGAAGGCGCGACCGAACCGGCTGTCATCAAACGCTATCTTGCCCGCGCGCTCGACCGCAATCTCCATAGCCGCGCGGTCGAGCGTGGCTGCGATAATCTGCGAAGCCTCGCGGCTCAGATCGGCGGCAGGGAGCGCAGGGTTCTTGAGCATATCGGCCTGGATTGCAAGCGCATCCTTCAGGGCCTCGGGGCGGAATAGGAGGTGATAAGCCGTACCGTCGGGCGATACCTCTACGCCGCCAAGCGCCCCGATTGAGCGTAACTGCGCCGCGAGCCGGTCGGCGGGTCTGGACGGAGTGCCTCGCATAACCATCTGCGCGAGCAGCCGCGTCATGCCGCCTGCGCCTTCAGGATCGTCGGCTGCGCCCGTCTTGAAATAAGCCACCGAAGCGGCTATCGGGGCGGCGTGCAGCTCGCTGATTATCACGGTCATCCCGTTTTTCAGCGTGAAGCGCGAAGTGCTGCCGGCCTGTTCCTGTTTGACCAGCGCCGCCGCTGCGGGGACTTTCGGCGGAGGAGGGGGCGGAGTTCCAGGCTCGGGAGTCGGGACCTTTGGCCGACCTCGCCCGCTTTGAGACCTCACGTCATCGGGCAATATAGAGACTATAAGGAGGGTGATCGTGATGAATGCGAGTGTGTATCTGAATCGCTGCACAGCGTTGCTCCTTGTTTACCGCTACCCGAAAATCATAGAGGTCGCCGGAGCAAAAAGTCTACCTCTAAAGAGTCTGGCGAGTCGCGAGTCGCGAGTCTGGCGCGTGTGGGGGGTCTA
>DASTET010000073.1:0-2604 GCA_035709445.1 Blastocatellia bacterium
TTTGGCGCGGCTTATCGTTTCTACTCGCACTCCTGGCGCTTTATTCATCTATATCCGCGCGACCGTTCATTCCGGCTTCCGCCCGAGCTGACGGACGAGTTTTTATTCGCATCAATCAGCTCGGTTACCGCCCGGCGGATGCGAAGGTTGCCATAGCGCTTGCGGACGCGCCGCTGCCGGAAACATTCACTGTCATTGACGCGGCAACTGAGCAAGTCGCCTTCAAGGGAACGGCGCGAACTGTTTCCGGCAGATGGGGCGAGTTCGACCGTCACGCTGAGCTGGATTTCTCTGCGCTGAAGAGACCGGGGCGGTATCTCTTACGCTTCGGCCAGGCCGGATCGCTTCAGTTCGACATACGGGCCGATATCTACGCGGAGCTGCCCGATCAACTGCTGGAGTTCATGCGACAGCAGCGCTGCGGTTATAACCCGTGGCTTGATGCCGTCTGTCATCCTTTCGACGGGCGGACGGCTTACGGGCCGCTCCCTGCGGCCACCTACATCAACGCGACGGGCGGGTGGCATGATGCCGGAGACCTGTTGAAATACCTTATAACATCGAGCAATGCGACGGCGCAGATGCTGCTCGCTTATCAGCTCGAGCAGGAGCCCGCGCAAGGCAAAGCCCGCCGCGCCCCGACTCTGTTCAAGGACCGATTCAATGACCTCGGCCAGCCCGGCGCGAACGGCATACCCGATATTCTTGACGAAGCGCGATGGGGGCTCGACTGGATGCTAAAGCTGCACCCGGCCTCGGACCATCTCTATCACCAGATCGCCGACGACCGCGATCACAAAGGATGGCGCCTGCCGCAGAATGAGATCGTAGATTACGGATGGGGGCCGGGCAGTTATCGCGTCATCTATTTTGCGGACGGCAGGCCGCAAGGGCTACAGCAGTATAAGAGCGAGTCTGACGGCGTGGCCAATATTGCCGGGAGGTATGCCGCAGCGATGGCGCTCGGCTACCAGATATGGAAGGACCACCCGCGTCTTCGCCAGTACGCGCTGACTCTGCTGCGCGCCGGGAGAGAAGTTTATGCGCTCGGCAAGTCGAAAGAGGGCGTGCAGCAGGGCAACTCATACGGCGCGCCGTACCGCTATGAAGAGACTACCTGGGCCGACGATATGGAGTGGGGCGCCGCCGAGTTGTTTCGCGCGACCGGAGAGCGAATGTATATGGAAGACGCCCTACGCTACGCGCATCTGGCCGCGTCAAAGTCATGGATGGGGTTGGAAGATGCGAGGCATTACCAGTACTACCCTTTCATGAACCTGGGCCACTTCCGGCTCTATGACAGGGCGGACCCGAAGACCCGCAAGCTGCTGGCCGGTTACTACCTCGAAGGGATAGAACGATGTTTAAGGGCGGGCGAGAAGAACCCGTACGGCGCGGGAGCTCCCTTCATCTGGTGCTCTAATAACCTTATGGTGGCGCTCGCCACCCAGACTTTGCTTTACGAGCGAATGACGGGCGACGCTCGGCACCGCGTCTTCGCAGGCAAGCAGCGCGACTGGTTGTTAGGCCGAAACCCGTGGGGATACTCGATGATTACTGAGATACCTGCGGGCGGGGTCTTCCCGAAAGACGTGCATCTGATGACGAACTCGCTTTTGAAACGCGCGGTGCGCGGCGGGCTTGTCGACGGGCCGGTCTATCGCAGAATATTTCAGAGCCTCAAAGGCGTGAGCATCACCGAGCCTGACCCGCTCGCTGCTTTTCAAGATGAGAGGGCCGTATTTCATGACGACATCAAGGACTACTCTACAAACGAGCCGACCATGGATGGCTCGGCCTCGGCCATCCTGTTATTTGCGCTGAATGCATATCGCTAATTCAAACATCCTCTGTGTTCAGTTGCGCCAGACCTCGGCAGCACTCCTGTCAGCGACCGGCGGGCTGTTTAAGAGACCTGATCCTTGCACGCGCCTCCCGGTCATCAGGGTCTATCTCTATGACTTTTGTGAAATGGAGTATGGCCTTCTCGATCTCTCCGTTTCTCGCGAGGGCTTCGCCGAGATTGAAATGCGCAGGAGAATAATCGGGGTTAATCTCAATCGCGCTCATATAATATGAGATCGCTTCATCGATCTTTCCCTGTCTGAGCAGTGCGTTCCCTATATTGTTATACGCCTCGATGTTGCCGGGATAGATGCTGAGCGACTGCCTGTGGTGCTCGATAGCCTCCTCAAGCAGCCCCTTGTCGGCAAGCGCCACCCCGAGATTGTTATGAGCTTTGGAGTCTGCCGGATTTATTCGAAGCGCCTCCCTGTATCTTGAAATCGCTTCATCTATCAGTCGCTTTCTGTACAATGCGTTCCCCAGATTGTTATACGCCAGACCGTATTCGGGCTTTATGCGGAGCGCCTCGTTGTAATGGATGATGGCCTCATCAATTCTCCCCTGTCCGGCGAGCGCGACGCCCAGATTGTTATGCGCCAGATGATTCTTTGAGGTCGAAAGAATTGCGCGCGTAAATAAAGTCTCGCTGTCTCGCCAGTAACTCGCCTGTACCCAGGAGCACGCAGCGAGCAACGGGAGTGTGATCATGGCCATTAGAGAGGCTAGGGTCCGAGCGCGGGGATGGCTTTTTATCAGGTC
>DASTET010000074.1:0-4069 GCA_035709445.1 Blastocatellia bacterium
TTATTTGGAGGTAATGAGTGGCAAGAGTACAGGTTCACGACAACGAGAGTATTGAGAGCGCAATTCGCCGCTTCAAGCGGCAGGTGGCCCGCGAAGGAATCATAACAGACACCAAAAAACACGCCTTCTATCTGAAGCCGGGCGAGCGCCGCCGGCTCAAATCTCAGGTGGCAAGACGTCGCGTCAGAAAGAGCCTCAGAAAGCGAACGAGCGAAGAGTAACGGTCTTCAAGTCTGGTCCGGCACGGCCTTCAACCGCTGAAGAGCTTCCTTCATCTGATTTCGCGTCTCCTCATCCTTCTCGCTCGACACCGCGTCGTTGAGCGCATTGAGGGCGCGCTTGTCTCCTATGTCGGCCAGAGCGAGCGCGGCTGATATCTTCACCATCCTGTATTCGTCCTTGAGCAGTTGAATAAGAGGATCGACGGCCCGCTTATCGCGCAGGTCGCCAAGCGCGGTAGCGACCGCCGCGCGCACATCCGGGGCCTCGTCCCTCACCTGCTGCGAAAGTTCCGTGACTGCTCTCGGAGACTTGAGGCCGCCGAGCCCGAGCGCGGCAGCCCCCCTGACGCTCGAACTCGAGTCCTTGAGCGCCAGAATGAGCGGCTCCTCGGCCCGCTGGTCTGAAAGCTGTCCGAGAACGCGCGCCGCCGCGCTCCTGACAAATGCCACATCATCCTTGAGGAGCGCGATAAGCGGCTCGACCGCTCGCTTATCGCCAAGCGAGCCGAGCGCATTGGCGCACGCGGCCCGCACGTCCGGCTCCCGGTCCTTGAGCGTGGCGATCAGCGGCTCGACCACACGCGCATCTTCCAGATATCCAAGCTGCTCTACTGCGTCGCGCCGCTCTTCGAGAGACTGGCTCTTCAGCCGGTCCAGAAGCCGCGTAAGCTCGTCCGTCTTCTGCGCCTGCTGCCCCGTCATAGCGAGATTCACCGGGCCGCTCGCCACAAGCACCATGATTGTAAGAACGATAACCATCATAAAAAGTCTAGCGAGTCTGGCGAGTCTGGCGCGTCCTGCTCCTGACGGTGCTGATTACTTTGCATTACCTGATTAAAGCGATGTCTCTCTTTAAAGAGACGCGCTTGACAAAGAGACGCGCTTGACGCGCCAGACTCGCCAGACTATTCTAAAAGCTCGTTAAGAAAACTGCGACCCGCCTGTATCTCAAGCCCGAAATTCTCGGCGATAGTCTGGCCTATGTCTGCAAGCGAAGAACGAGTTCCGAGGTCGCGGCCCGACCTGGCCCGGCGTCCCCAGGCGAGGACGGGTACATATTCGCGCGTGTGATCCGTAGAGACGTCCCCCGGGTCGCAGCCATGGTCCGCGCTGATTATAAGCAGGTCGTCGTCGCGCATGGCCTGCTCGATCTCTGGCAGCCGCGCGTCGAACCGTTCGAGCGCGCGGGCGTAGCCTTCTACGTCGTTGCGATGGCCGTAGAGCATGTCGAAATCGACAAGGTTTGTGAATATGAGCCCGCGCCCGGTCTGTCCGAGCGCGCGAAGCGTCTGATCGAGGCTCGCATCGTTGTTGCCTGCGGCAAGCTCTTCGGTCGTCCCTCGATGGCAGAAGATTGACCCTATCTTGCCGACCGCCGTCACGGCCAGCCCGCGCTCTTTCAAGCGGTCGAGCAGGGTCGGCTCGGGAGGGTCTATGGCGTAATCCCTGCGCGCTTCGGTCCGGCGGAAACTTCCCGGCTCGCCTGTGAATGGCCGGGCGATGACACGCCCCACCTGGTCCTCGCCCGCAAGCAGGCTGCGCGCCGTCTCGCACCAGTCGTAGAGCAGATCGAGCGGCACTACCTCTTCGTGAGCGGCAATCTGAAATACGCTGTCCGCCGATGTATAGACGATCGGGCGGCCCGTTCGCATGTGCTCCTCTCCAAGCTCCTTGATGATCTCGGTGCCCGAAGCGGGCTTGTTGCCGAGCACGCGCCGGCCTATCTTTCGCTCGAAAGGCTCGATAACTCGCGGTGGGAATCCTTCGGGATAAGTCGGGAAAGCGTTCGACGTGATTATGCCGCTCATCTCCCAGTGGCCGGTCGTCGTATCTTTCCCACGTGAAGCGGTCGCCGCGCGACCGAACACGCCTGCGGGATCAGGGACCGGCTCGACCGGGAGACGCCTGATATTTGCAAGCCCCATCGCGCGAAGATTCGGTATCGATACTTCGCGCGACGAGAGTGTGTGGCCCAGCGTGTCCGCCCCCTCGTCTCCGTAATCCGCCGCGTCAGGCATCTCGCCTATTCCGACGCTGTCGAGCACGATGAGCGTTATCCGATTGAACGGGACGTTCCGGGTCATCGACTTTCTCCCCGTTCGGATTCTAAGACGGCTCGACGGAATTATCAATGTACGAAAGAATCCAGAATCCAGAATCCAGAATCCAGAATCTCTTGCGGAGTATCTCGATCACCAAGCTGTCTTGATCTCGGATAGCTTATTCGATCTTCTTCTGACTTCCGGCTTCTGGCTTCCGGATTCTGAATTCTGGCTTCCGGCTTCTGGCGAGTCTCTGCCGCACTATCTCGGTGACCGCGGCGTAGAGGTGATCGAGCGCAGACCCGCGCTCAGAGCTTTCTTCGAATCCGATAGCTTCAAGCACGAGATCGTCGAGCCTTCGCCGGTCATCCAGGTTTACCTCTTCGAAGATCGATAATACCGGGCGGCGTGCTATCTCGTTCAATGCGGATTCGATCTTCTTGCATAGTGAGGCAGGCAGACTGCGCGGGTCGGGCAACAGTATTCGCTCGGCAACGCTCACGTCGATATCGGCAATGGCCTGCGCGCCGGTCATCTGGCGACAGGTTATCTCGGCATAGTACCGCGCCCAGATCGAATTCAGCAGCGCCGCAAGCAACAGCGGACGGACGCCTTTCTCCGGAAAGATGCCGTAAAGCTTCTTGTCCTCGAATACGCCGTCGCGGTTCAGGGCCACGACCCATCGCTCGCCGACTTTCGATGGAAATATCAACGGCGCGGGCTTCATCCCGCACACTGCGTTGTACCAGTGATTGCGCGCCGCGCAGGTAGGGCGCAGATGATAACCGGCTCGCTCGCCGCTCTCTATATAATCGAGCGCGCGTGTGCCTGAAAGCTCATCTCGCGCAGGCGGGCAATTGAATAAAAGCTTTCTTGCCTGACGCCGCTCGACGACAACCCCGCTTATCTCTTTAAGCGAGAATATGACCGGCGATAAAAACCTCGACTCTATCAAGCGGCGCGCGCCCGCCCCATCCTCTACAGAAATTAGCGTGGCGCTGGCGGCGTCCTGCTCCTCTCCTCCGACCGCGCTCAGATAGAAAAAATCGTTCGCTCCCGTCGTCAGCCCGCGCCGAACCGTGGCCAGGTCGCCGAGCCGCTTCATAGCGCCTGCGCCGTCGGGCGGCGGGCTGGCGAAGTAAAAGAAGTCGTTCGCTCCGGTCTTGACGCCAAACCTGACGCGGGCAAGGTCCGAGAGCCGTTTGAGCCGCGCGCTGCCTCGCTCGACGATGCGGAAGAACAGATCGCTTGCGCGCAGATATCTCCCCCAGCCTGATTCGTCGCTTAGGTCCGCCTGGCCGACAAGCCTAACACGGTGCGTCGACGTCGAGACGGAGCCTGCGGTTCGTTCGATACTGCGGGCGAATTCAGGGGCCGCGCGGTACCGGCCATATACTTCATCAAGCGGCTTTGCTATCTGGACGAACCGCACCGGATTCGCTTCGCGCCGGCTCTTGTCTCGCTCGCGCTCGGCCACAGTGATAGCGGTATTGATTGAAGCGCCGTCGAAAAAGCTTTCGGCGACCGATTCGATGACGGCAATCAGCCGGAAATTCTCGACCAGGAATTGCCTGAGCGCGGCCCCGTATTCGACGTCGAGCCAGCTGCTCGCAGTCAGAAAGACCAGCCTGCCGCCCTCTTTCAGAAAGGCGGTCGAGTGCGCGAAAAAGTAGACGTACATGTCCGACCGGCGGGACCAGCGCGGCCAGAAGATCTCTTCAAAACGCGCGCGGTCCTGTTCAAGGCGTCTTTCGACGCGCCGCTTGTCGCGCGGCCCCATCACCTCCTGGCGTATGTACGGAGGGT
>DASTET010000075.1:0-5958 GCA_035709445.1 Blastocatellia bacterium
AGGCTTCAGGCTGAAAGCTTATCCCCCGGTCGCTTATAGAGCCGAACCTGGGATTCTCGCGAATGAGCGAATATGCCTGGAACCCGCCTGAGTCAGTGATAATGGGCCGCCGCCATCCGCTCATGCGGTGAAGCCCGCCGAGCGCCCTGATAGTAGATGAGCCCGGCCGCTGCATCAGGTGAAAGGTGTTCATAACGACTGCTTCGATCGCGCATCTTTCGAGGTCGAGGCTGTCGACCGAACGCACTACGCCGACCGTTGCGTCGGGCAGGAAGGCGGGCGTCTGCACCTCGCCTTCGGGGAAGACCAGCCTTTTTTTGTTCTCATTCATGCCCGCCCATTATCCTAAACCAGCAAGGGGCGGTAATGTAACCACTTCTGTGATTATCCGTGGTTAAACTTCTCCTCATCAATTCTGTCGAATTCTTGACACCGGGATTTGCAGCCGAGTATCATCACTCTGAGCTTCCCAGAATCGACCCGTGGAATCAGAAGCGCCATTTTGAAATCCAGAGAGCAATCGGAATGGCACCTTTGGGCAAGCCCCGCGAACAGGAAACCATAATGAAGCATTTGACCACTGCACTCTGTCTTCTTATCGTACTGAGCAGCATCGCGCTCGGATCGGACCCGAAACCAGAACCAAAATTCATGCCTATAGAAGACGTTCGCCCGGGCATGAAAGGATTCGGGATGACCGTCTTTCAAGGGGCGAAGCCCGAGCGGTTCGAGGTCGAGATACTCGGACTGCTCAACGGAATTCCGAACCCGAAACAGAGCCTCATAATTGCGCGGCTGAGCGGGCAGCAGGTAGAGCGCACGTTTGTATTTGCCGGGATGAGCGGCAGCCCCGTCTATATCGACGGCAAGCTGATCGGCGCGGTGGCTTACTCGTTCCCGTTCGCCAAAGAGCCCATAGCCGGTATCACGCCCATAAAACAGATGATCGATATATTCGAGCAGGGCCAGGAGCAGGAGCCTCGCTCAAGCCAGCGTGTGAGCTTCAGCACGCTGATCGGCCAGTCTTCTGCCGGCAGCGCAACCGCTCTCCCCGCCGCATTGAGCGCGCAGGTGGGGCCGCGCGCCGCCACGCACTCGGCCATCGCTCCCTACGTCGGCCAGACCATAGCGCCTATTACGACGCCGGTCACCTTCTCCGGCATCCCGCAGTCGGTCGTCGATATGTTCGGCGAAGACCTCAAGCGCGCGGGCATACAGCCGATAGCCGGAGTCGGAGGCGGATCGAGCCTTTCGCCGATGGCTCCCGCTACCAACGACACGCTTGCGGCGGGCACTTCCGTGAGCGTGCAGCTTGTGCGCGGCGATTTCACCATCGATGCGGCGGGCACGGTGACCTATCGCAACGGCAATCGCATATATGCCTTCGGCCATCCCTTCCTCAGCTCAGGCCAGACCTCCTGGCCGATGGCCGAGTCTTCCGTGGTCACGGTCGTGCCCAATGTGAATAACTCGTTCAAGCTCTCGGCGGGCGGCAATCTCGTAGGCGCGATCAGCCAGGACCGCTCGACGGGCGTCTTCGGCGAGCTGGGTCAAAAGCCGCGAATGGTCCCCGTTCGTGTGAGCGTGCGGACCAGCCGCAATAAGGTGGAGGATTATAATTTCGAGGTCGTCAGCGATTCTTTTCTCACGCCGCTGCTGATGAGGATCACGATGTTTTCGGCCATAGCCGCGACCGAGCGCCAGATAGGCAACCAGACGATCAAGATAAGCGGTCGCATAGCGATCAAGGGCCAGCCCGACATCTCTCTCGATAACAGCTTCTCGTCTCCAAACGGCGCGGCCATAATCACGGTCAATTCGGTCGCGCAGCCTCTCGCCGTACTGCTCAACAGCGGGTTCGACGCGATAGACCTGGAGAAGATCGAAGTCGACGTCACCTCGCTCGACAGCCGTTCGAGCGGCGCGCTCAGCCGTCTGTGGATAGATAAGACCGAAGTGCGCCGGGGCGAAAAGGTCGAGATACAGGTCTTCGCCCGCAACGATAACGGAAGCGAGTTCGTCGAGCGCATACCGTTCGAGATACCCGCCGACGCGCCCACAGGGCCGCTCGTCATCCTTATCGGAGACGGCGCATCGATCAATCAGACCGAGATGAGGGTGCAGCCGGGCGCAGAGTTCATGCCAAAAGACCTCAGCCAGCTCGTTCGCGCCATAAACAAGCTCAAAAAGAACAACCGGCTTTACCTGAAGGTCATCCGGTCGAGCACAGGCGCGATAGTCAACAACGAAGAGATGCCCGCGCTTCCGCCTTCGGTGCTGGCGACGCTCGGCTCTCAGCGCACGAGCGGAGGCTACACTCCTCTATCGTTCGCCACGCTGGTCGAGCACGAGCTTCCGCCTTCAAGATTTATTATCAGTGGGCAGCAGACGATTACGATCAACGTGGTCAACTGAAAACAAGAAGCCAGAAGCCAGAAGCCAGAAGTCAGAAGCAGCAAGGTGAGGATAACCTTCAAGATGCTTCGCAAGTGATCCTGACTTCTGGCTTCTGGCTTCTGACTCCTATTTAAGGAATCCGGTGATGCTTAGATTTACTCGTCTTCGCCTTGCAACCCTGGTCGCGGCGGCGCTCGCGCTGCCGGGCGTACCGGCTATGGCGGGCGGCCCCGTCTTCTGGGAGATATCGAAACAGCAGGACGTCGTCAAAGGGGATGCGCGCGGCGTATCGATAGCCGAAAACGGCACGATCATGCTCGCCCCCGCTTACACGCTCTTCTACGACACGAAAGAAGCTTATATATGGTCGAGCGCCTCAGACGCTTCAGGCAACATCTATCTCGGCACGGGCCACGAGGGCCGCATATTCAAGGTGGACCCGGCGGGGGCGGGGCGGCTTCTGCTCGACACGGGCGAGCTGGACGTCACGGCAATCACTACCGACGCGAGAGGTAATGTCTATGCGGGGACATCACCCGACGGAAAGATTTATAAGATCGCCTCGGACGGCAATCACTCCGTTCTTCACGATCCTCCGGACAAGTACATCTGGTCGCTCATCTTTGATGAAAAGACCTCGACGCTTTATGCAGGGACGGGTGATAAGGGGATCATCTACCGCATAGACTCCGCAGGCAAAGCGACAGTGCTTGCAGACACGAACGAGACAAACATCGTTTCGCTCGCGATGGACCGGGGCGGCAACCTGATTGCCGGGACCGATCCTTCCGGCCTCGTGCTCCGCGTCTCGGCAGACGGCAAGACATTTGCCCTGCTCGACTCTCCTATGCAGGAGATACACAGCCTGGCGGTTGCCCGTGACGGGTCCCTTTTCGCACTGGGCGTAAACGCCCAGACATCGGCGCAGAGACAGGCGACCGTAGGCGTCTCATCGACTACGAGCCTGAGCAGCGAAGGCGTCATAACCATCTCGACCGACGACCAGGAGACTCAGGGCGGAGTGCAGACGACAGACCTGTCAGGCGTCAGCCAGTCGCGCAGCAGCCGAGCCGAAGGATCGAGGAGCGCTGTCTTTCGGATACTTTCAGACGGCGGCAGCGAAGTCTACTGGAGCACCAACGATGCGGTGAGCTTCGCGCTCAAACCGATTGCGGACGGGCGCGTGCTGGTCGGGACCGGCAGCAAGGGTCGAATATACTCAATCGCGCCGGACCGCTCGCACACGCTGATGATTCAATCGCCCGAAGACCAGACCTCGACCTTCCTGACGGTGGGCGACAACATCTTTGCCACATCGAGCAATCTTGGCCGGCTCTACCGCATAGGGCGCGAGCAGGTAAGCGAGGGAACATACGTCTCTCCGGTTCGCGACACGAAATTCGCAGGCGCATGGGGGGTGATAACCTGGCGAGGCAAGGGCAACGTCGAGCTTCAGACTCGCACGGGAAACACGGAGAGCCCTGACGCGACCTGGAGTGACTGGTCGACGCCTTACCGGAATTCTTCCGGCGACCAGATCGCAAGCCCGCGCGCCCGATTCATACAATGGCGGGCCACGCTTCGCGGAAGCCCGCAGCCCGCATCAACAACAGCCCGCGCCGCATCGAGCGCGGACCTGCAATCGGTGGTAATCGCATACCTGCCGCGCAACCAGGCCCCGGAGGTCTCTTCGCTGAGCATTCTCCCGCCGGGCGTGGCGCTTCAGGAGATGCCGCTTTCGATAGACCCATCGATAGCTACATCAGGTCTCGACCCGCAGCTTTTCGGTCTGGTAGCGAACGTGCCCCCTCGCCGGTTCTTTCAGAAGGGCGCGCGCACGATCACCTGGCAGGCGTCCGACCCTAACAACGACATGCTGGTTTATACGGTGCTCTACCGCACTATAGGCGACACGCAGTGGCACATGCTTGCAGAAAACACCTCGCAAACCTACTTCACCATCGACGGCAACCGGCTTCCGGACGGGTCATACCTGTTCAGGGTCCGGGCCAGCGACCTGCCCGGCAATCCGGCTGAGGTTGCGCTCACGCACGAAGAGACGACCGACGCGGTTGAGATAGACAACACTCCGCCGGACATCCGCGTGACCGGCCCGACGACGACCGGCCAGAATGTAGAGGTCGTCTTCGAAGTCACCGACGCGACCAGCCGCGTCGTAAGAGGCGAGTACAGCATCGATGGCGGAAACTGGCAGTTGATCTTCCCCGTCGACGGGATCGCAGACTCGGCCCGCGAGACCTTCAAGGTGCGAGTCACATTCGATAAACCGGGCGAGCACGTGATCGCTTTCCGCTGCGCCGACTCTAGCTCGAACGTCGGCACAAGCAAGATCACCACCTCAAGATAGTCTGGCGAGTCTGGCGAGTCGAGAGTCTAGCGAGTCGCTTTGATGTGAGACATCGCTCTAATCAGATGTTGCAATTAGTCAGCGCAGTCACAAGCGGGACGCGCCAGACGCGCTAGACTGTTCCTGCTTTGATAGAAAACATGATCGGGAGCGCGGGCCGGTCTTCTTTCATTCTCCAGAAGCCGTCTTCGCCTTTTTCGAGAAACGAGAAGCAGCCGTGAGAGCTGAAGGGGTACTCTTTGAATGACTCGATCCGCAAGCCTGCCGATATCAATGAGGTCATCACATCGCTGAGAGAATACATCCACTGGTAACAGGGATGAGAGAAATCTGCATCCCGGTCCGCATATGAGCCACTCTCTTCAAATTTGAGCGGCTCTGCGGTGGCGAAATATGGGTACTTGATCGTCTTTCCTTCCTCATCGTCCAGCATGAGGACAACCGGGTGGAACTCGATTATGTAAAACGTGCCCCCCGGCTTGAGGGAACGCGCGATGGTCTGTCCCCAGCGAGCCAGGTCCGGCAGCCAGCTCAGCACGCCGTAAGAGGTGAAGACTATGTCGTACTCTTCCGAGAGCGAACGGGGAAGCTCGTAGATGTCTGAGCATATGAACTGGGCATCGAGTCCCAGTTCTTTGCTCAGTGAGCGGGCAAGCGCGATTGCTTCCTCAGAGAAATCGACTCCCGTAACGCGCGCGCCCCTTCTGGCCCAGGATAGCGTGTCCATGCCGAAATGGCATTGCAGGTGCAACAGCGACTTCCCAGCCACATCGCCCAGCTCTTCGATCTCTATCGATGTGAGAGATGATTCGCCCGCTTTGAAGCTCGCGACATCATAAAAAGCGCTCTTCTGGTTTATCCTCGCCCAGTTGTTCCATAGACCCAGGTTCGTCTTGAGGTATTCGTCCATAATCGTGACTCAAATCATATGCTCGAAACCTGAAGGCCCTATCGCTTCGAGCGCGCCTTCGGTCTCAAGCTGTAACCCTCTCGCCTCGACTATCTCGCCGATCTCGGTAAAGGTGACGCCGAGCGAGCCAGACAGATCGAAAAGCCTCTCTCTGTCTTCGGGTCGCACGGTGAAGAGCAGCTCGTATTCTTCCCCGCTGTTGATTGCCGTATTTAGCGGGTCGGCTTGCAGCTCGCCGCTCGATAGATAGAGCACGCAGCCCGCGATGGGGATTTGAACGGCT
>DASTET010000076.1:0-19241 GCA_035709445.1 Blastocatellia bacterium
TAATCCATCCTCGATGTAGGCCCCATAATATCGGCGAGAGCTCGGCGAATAGTCGAGCACCCAAAGCCGTGTGAAATCCACAGGCCCTTCGGTGCTCAGGCTCTTCATCAAGCCGACGTAATTGTTTTTGGGCTTGCCTTCTTTATCGCGGGTCTGGTCGAGCACGATCCAGCCCGTAAACCTGCGCCCCTCGCCTTCGAGATGAAGGATCTCATCGGGAACATCGAGCTGCACCTGCTGCGCGCCCACCCATCCGGCGCGCAGGACCTCCGCATCATTCAGGCGGACCTGATACCAGAGGACGGTCCGCGCCTCGGGCTCCTCGGTTGTCTCGTCAGTATCTTCGGCAGTCTGCTGACGTTCGGGTTTGACGATAGTGCGGGCCTTCCCGACTATCTCGACCGTCGTCCCGCGACTGAGCATCGTGGCGACATCGCCGCCGGGCTCGATGCGAAGCCGCGTCTGCACCTTCAAGCGCCCGGTGCCCTGAGAAGGGACCGTCTTCGAGCTTTCGTACAACTCGTCAATCTTGCCTGCGACAGCCTTGTTTATGATTGCGCGGGCTTCGACCCACCCTGTGACCGAGTCTTTGCCCTTTGTTCTTACTTTGTACCACTCTTCGGTTCTAGTGGGGGTCTTGACTTCAGCCTGGTCGAGTATCTCGAGCCGGTCTCCGCGCTTAACTTCGGCGAGATCGAGCGCGACCATCGCAGTCGAGGAGCGTATCTTGAGTTTGGGGGCGATGACGATCCCTTCATCGATCTGCGATTCGCCCGTCAGGGCCGAGCATCCGCCCGCGACCGCACAGGCGAGAAGGACGGACAATGCGAGCAGGTGCTTTCTCTTAATCAATGTTTCTACGATTACCATTGAGTGACAGCGATGTAAAAAGGCTAGCCGAGCCGCCGCACGTATGTCAAGAACGGTGGCTAACCGCGCTGAGGGTCGTCCGCGGTCTGGCCACCGTTCTTTGACGATCCCACTTATGTTTCAGGAACAGCGCTCCTGATCTCCTGCAACAGAGACCGGACCGTTGCTGCATCCTTTGTGCGCCAGGCTTTTGCCATTTCTGAGACCTTCAGCTTCAATTTACTATCATCGCCTATATAGCACTTCGATTTCGGATCATTCCACAACAGCCCGTTGTTTACTATCTGTTCGGCCTGTCCTCCATATTCGACGAGCGGTTCGGCCTCGGCGATCTGTATGAGGCGGTTGACGCAATTAGACACCCCGGTGGGGACACCCCGCTGCGCCCTGCCCCTCGCCCTCTGGCGTCTGGGAGCCGGCTGCCCGCCGCTCTCGTTCTTTTTCATCATCTCCTGGCCCGAAGCATCAGCCGACGAGGAGCCGAATGCCAGCGCGCCAACCAGGAACAGGGGTAATACTAGCAGCACGAGTTTCGCTCGCATAAAGAAACCTCCTTCGAATTTGCGGTCGCACCTCGTAGGGCTACGACCGTTTTCTTTGAGAAGCTCAACAATCCACAGTCGTTAATTATACAGGATAAACGATACAAGGCTTCAGGCGAATCTCACAGTCGTCAGAATGCGAAATCCTGTCTCCTGCACTTATCTCTTCTTCAATCTGTCTATCGCCTGTTTGAAGCTCTCGCGCATCTGATCGAGCTGTTGGGCAAGCCCGCTGATCTCGTCGCGCGCGATAAAAGCCGGAACAAGACCGGCCCCTGATGATCCGGAATCCTCAATGGCCCCGCTCAACTCTCCGACCCCCATCCGGGATGCGGCCTCTGTGAGCGTCTCGATCCTTGCGCCGAGAGCGCGCCCGAAGAAAAACCCGCCCGCCCCTGCCAGCAATGACGCCATCAGCCCGATGAGAATCATAGATACCAGCACGCCACCGGCAGGAAGACCCATATTCTCAGCGGCCGTGGCCACTCCAATGGCTCCGAGCTGTGAGCCGTCGAGCGACTTTACCGCCTGCCACGACAGCGCGTAGCTGCGGTCGCCGCGAGTTATCGTCTCGCGCTCCGCAGCCGGGTCGCGTTTCGATCCGACCAGCGCGAACCTGTCTGCCGGGCCGCGATTTCCCTCGGCTGGCGGGATGCTCGAAGCGATGATTGTCTCGCCGAGCGCGATGACGGCGCCCGCATCCTTTTCGCCGTCGGGAAAGAGCGTCTGGCGTATCTCGACTTCGACCGGCACCTGCAATGAGCTTGCGCCCGGTCGCGCGCCGTAAGAATTGTTGACCATCTGCCCTATGACGACAACCCCGAGCAGCCGCCCTCCGCCAAAGACCGGGGCGGCGGCTTCGAGCATCAACGCCTCATTGACTTCAGAATTATCCTGCGCGGTTACCCTCGCGCGCATGTCCAGCCCCCAGCGGGCCAGGTTATCTTTCGGCTCGACAACCGCTGCTGCGACAGGGCTGCGCTTTTGCTGCCAGCCTTCGGCGAGCACCTTTTCGACCAGCGGGTTCTTATTCTCTGCCCCGACTACAGTCTCGTCGGGCGTGGGACGGTCGTTGTGCCGGGCGATGACGCGACCGGCTGAGTTGGTCACGAGGATGAAATCCAGGCTGAGATCGTTCAATGCCGGGGGGAGAAGGTTCTGCAACTGCGCCCAGGCCGAGTTCATGTCGGTTGTCGGCGTCTCGCTGCTGACAAGGGCTTTGCCTGTGATCTCCTCGGCCACCCTTTGTGACGCCGACCGCAGTTCTGCGAGCCGCTTCTCATAGACCTTTGCGGCAGTCCTGGCGCCGGTTTGCAAATCGACGAGCGCCCGCTCGCGCCATCTCGACGAGACGCCGGAGATTGCTACGACCGAGGCCACCAGCATCGGCAAGAGAGCGGCGGCAGCGCATAAAGCTCCTAGCTTCTGGCTCAATCGCATAAGAGTTTATCAGCATTCACGACATGATTTTCGCTGTGAGGCTTTCCCAGAAAAGACTGAATCCTGATCTGCATACCCCAGGTCCTATCTCGCGTCCCTTACGCACCGAAAGCCTGTTTTCGGATAGCCCTGACTGAAATCAACAAAGCCGCGATAAGAGGCATCAGTCTCCCTCGTGCCGTCATAAGCGCCGCCCCGTATGATTCTGTAAGTGATTTCGGGCTTGACCGAAGAGGGCAACTCAGCAGTGCTGCCGGGATAGAGGGCAAGCTCATCGGCTGTCCATTCCCACACGTTCCCGATCATATCAAGCGCTCCGAAGGGGCTTGCGCCCTGCTTGAATTGTCCGACCTCTCTTATACCGGAGGTCCCGATATTGGCGAGCCCTCGCCGCCATTCATTTCCCCAGGGATACAATCGGCCTTCGGGACCGCGCGCAGCGGCTTCCCACTCGATTTCGGTCGGCAGCCGTTTCCGCGCCCAGGCCGCGTAATCTGCGGCATCTTGCCAGGTGACGCCTGTAACCGGCCAGTTTGCGCGGTCCTCCGGATACTTCCCGTCCTGCCACCCGGCGGGCGGATTACGCTTCGTCGCATCGACAAAGAGCATGTACTGAGCGTTTGTCACCTCGGTGATGTCTATGTAAAACGGAGCGATATCGATTGTTCGCTGCGGTTTAGCAAGCTCATCGCCATCATCTCTTCCTACAATGTACTTGCCGCCGGGAACGAGCACCATCCCTTCGGGTATAGCGGGCGTCTTGACTTCAGGTGGCGGCGGCTGAGGCGGAGGCTCCGGAGCGGGCGGATTTACCATCACCTCTTCCTGCCTCGCCGGTTCCGTACTCGGCCCGCCGACAAAATACCACCAGGCGGCAATCCCTGCTACTGCAAGGACCAGGACCACTGCAACCACGGATATGATCGGCGCAAGGTTTGTTCGGGTCGGCTGCGCGGGGGCTGGCATCATCCGGGTCGCTGGCATCTCGGCCTGCGGGGGAAAACCCTGCTGTCCGGGCCAGGGTTGCTGCGCAACAGGACCCGAAGGAGGAGGCTGCGGGGTCTGGTCCAAACCGAAAGGCGCTGTGCGAGGGTCCGGAGTTGGCGGGCCGGGATGTTCTATCGTTTCTGTTTGACTCTCGGTGAAAGCAGGCGGCTGAGGCGCGGGAGGCGCGGGGGCGCCCGATCCAATTACGCTTGTTCCTGCCGTCAGCGACTCAGGCCGCGACTCGGTTCCAGGCGGAGGCGGAATCGCTCCCAGCGGATCGGTTCGCTCGCCGGGGGAGGCCTCGAACTGGACTATTGTCTGTCCCAGAGGATCAGGCGGGGCATCCATTTCGGATATGGGTCTTGTGGAAGTATTGTCAGCGGCCCCTCCACCATCGGCCCCATCATCTTCGACAGCCCCCGTAGTCCTCCCTCGATCGAGAATAGTAGTCTTGACCGACTTCTCGGGCATCGATTCTTGAGTGCCCTGCATTATTATGGTCCGCTCTTCGCCTGTCAGTTGAGTATCGATAGCCGGTCTGATCTCGCTCGTGTCTGCGTCCATGATCAGAGTCTCCTGATCAATCGCGACCGTATCCGACTCCATAACCACAGTCTTCAGGTTATCGAGGCTCTGCGGGCCGGTCGCACCTCCGCCCGGCTTTATTCGATCCGTCGGTTCCGATGTGATGATGGCCCTTGTGGCCTGATCATCTACGGGCGCGCTGGGCGCCGGGTAAGAAGCCATCTCTACCGTAGCATCCGGAAGGGTCGGAATTTCAGGCTGAGATATGCGGGCGGCAAGGTCGGGCCGTGTGCCGGTGTTCTCTTCTGAGTCGATGAGCGTATTCGGCGCGCGCTCAGTCCGCTGGGGGACTGAGGCGGCAAAAGGAAAGCCGCACACGGTGCAAACAGACGATCCGACCGGGCTGTAGCTGTTACAGGCGGCGCAAAGCATCGAGGATGCGCCCTCCATCTCCGCTGCCTGTTTAACCGGCGAGCCACAGCCTTTGCAATACAACGACGTTGAGTCGAGCAGCTCTCCGCAATTCGAGCAGACGACCGGGGTGGAAGCCGTCTCGCTTCCGACCGGCGATGTCGTTGTGACGGCGGTTGCGCTCAGCTTCGTGCCGCAGGACTTGCAGAATGTCCAGCTCGACTTGACTGCGGCCTTGCAGGACGGACATGTCTTCAGCTCGCTAGTATCGCGGCCTCGCTCCTTGAGCGCCTCGCCGCACCATTTGCAGTAGCGCAGCCCTTCCGAGAAATCGATGTTGCATCGTTCACAATACATTCTTTAGCCATCCCTGATGATTACGGATGTGATTAATATACGATCCAAAATTCGACAAGTCCACTGTATCCAGCGACTTTCACTATCATATGCAGTCGGGCGATTCAACCGGTCCGAATGCTATCTGACGCGAGAGAGAGCGCGGGACGCTCTCCGGCGGTTGAATAAAAGTCGTCGAGAGAATAACCTACAATGCTTCGGTGAGCGCGATTGATTGAAGGGCGATAACCAGACCTCACCAGAAACGATCAATTAATGGAGGCAGAAAGATATGGCAATAAATAAGGTAGCGGTGCTCGGCTGTGGGTTGATGGGCTCAGGGATAGCTCAAGTTTGCGCACAGGCCGGGCGCGAGGTTACGGTGGTCGAGGTATCGGAGG
Source organism: Blastocatellia bacterium (assembly GCA_035709445.1). Lineage (GTDB taxonomy): Bacteria > Acidobacteriota > Blastocatellia > UBA7656 > UBA7656 > DASTET01. The sequence goes on from DASTET010000076.1 coordinate 5,513, forward strand.
AGTTCTTAAAGAAAGGGCTCGGCGGCATCGAGAAACAGCTCGCAAAGATGGTCGAAAAGGGGAGGCTCGGCGCAGAAGACCGGGATAGGACTATGTCACGGCTGCGCGGCGCGACCCGGCTTGAGGATGCCGCCGACGCAGACATAGTGATTGAGGCCATTATCGAAAACCTCGATGAAAAGAACCGGACATACTCCCGGCTCGACCAGATATGCCGCCCCGAGACCATATTTGCATCCAATACCTCAAGCCTGTCCGTCACCCAGATGATGACCGCAACAAGCGCCGAGCGACAGCGTCGCTTCATAGGGATGCATTTCTTCAACCCCGTCCCGGTAATGAAGCTCGTCGAGGTCATCCGCACAATCCTGACCGAAGCCGAGGTCTTCGCGGAGGCGACCCAGTTTGCCCGCGAGATAGGCAAGGTCCCCGTACAGACTTCCGACAGGACCGGCTTCATAGTCAACCGCCTGCTCGTTCCTTACATGCTCGATTCCATACGGGCACTCGAAGAGGGTGTAGGCTCGATAGTCGATATAGATAACGCGATGAAGCTCGGATGCGGCTATCCGATGGGCCCGTTTACGCTCGGCGATTTCGTCGGTCTGGACACGACTTACTATATCGCAAATATTATGTTCGACGAATTCAAGGAGAAGCGGTTTGCGCCGCCGCCTCTGCTCAAAAGAATGGTGATGGCGGGACTGTTCGGAAGGAAGAGCGGTCGCGGGTTTTATGACTACTCCGACCCGCAAAACCCAAGACCTATGAATCTGCTCTAAATCGAACCGGCGAGCGGCTACTCTTCCATTTGCAGCTCGCGGGCAATGCTTCTGGCAGTCTCACGGGCTAATTCTATCTGGTCGGGGCGAAACGAGATCGCTCCGACCACCGCATGACCTCCACCGTTGTATCTCTCGCAGATCGAGGCCAGGTTATGACGGCGGGGCCGGGGACTCCAGGGGTTGAAGCCGACCGATACTTTTGAACGCTGCGCCGATCTGCTTACCCCCACCGAATAAGTACAGTCGGGGAAAAGGTAATAGGGTATAAACTTGCTGTAGCCCTCGGCGTCTTCCTCGCTCAAATCGAAATAGACCACACCGCCTTTGTGCAACGCGGCCTCCCGGATTATTTCGATAGTCTTCATATGGCGAGCAAACAGAGGCTGGAACACTGGGTCTACCTCCGGGTCCGAGATGATCTCGCGAAGCGTCCTGGTCTGCATATCCGAGATGATCCGCTTCATCAGGCCGCTGTCGCGGCTCGCCTCTATCACGAGCATTAACCGCAGCGCCGGCTCATTCAGCTCGACAGCCACCTGCGCGTTTTCGTACTGCGCGCCATCGATGACGTCGGCCCAGTAAATCAGCTCATCCAGCTTAGGATCATTGAAGCCATACTTTTCCGCCACAGTGTCGGCGATAAACTTAGTGCAGGATTTATAAGCAGGATCGTAAAACTTCGTAGGCGAGCCTTCCCTGTAAAAATGCTCCTCGTCTCCAGCAGAGAGGAAGGCGCTCTGGTGATGATCGAACCACCAGGGCAGGTCGGGCGAAGGGCTGTACTTGAAATCGACGATGGCGTTCTCTTCCCCGTCAAATAGCTCAGGCTCGATGAATTTCTGATCGGGCTTATGCGCGAGCCCCGTATAACCGATGTCGGCATCCGGATTTAACTTATCGAGAAAGAACCGGGAAAAGACTGCCGCTGAGGCAAAGCCATCAAAGCAATGATCGTGATGCAAGACTCTGAGTTTCATTCGGGATGATTGGGTCTCCTGTTTTCCCTCTGTTCTATTGAGAGAACAATTTACCATCCCGACCGCAGGATCGTGAAGCCAAATAATAAAGGCAGGTCCGTAGTCGAGCCTATCGTAACCGTGCTAGAATGGGTTTGGGTTCATCCCAACAGGCTTTTAACTATCATGGCAGCACCTACTCTAAAACAGTTACTCAAGTCATACACGACCGAAGGCGAGCTATACGAGCGGCTCGAAGGCGATAGACTACTCTGTTATGCATGCGGGCACCGTTGCGTGATCCTGCCGGGCCTTGATGGCATATGCCGCGTCCGTTACAACGAGGGCGGGCGGTTGATGGTCCCCGCCGGATATGTCGGGGCGATACATTGCGACCCGACTGAGAAAAAGCCATTCTTTCATGCTTATCCGGGGAGCCTTGCGCTGACGTTCGGGATGCTCGGCTGTGACCTTCACTGCGCCTACTGCCAGAACTGGGTCACCTCGCAAGCCCTGCGCGATCCCAGCGCTGTCTCCCCGCCGCTCGAAGTCTCCCCCGAAGAGATAACCGAGATCGCCCGGCGTTATGACGCAAGGCTTGTCGTTTCAAGCTACAACGAGCCGCTTATTACGAGCGAGTGGGCCGTAGATATATTCAAAAGCGCAAAACCTGCCGGGTTTGTCTGCGGATATGTCTCAAACGGCAACGCTACCCCGGAAGTGCTCGACTACATAAGACCCTGGGCCGACCTGTACAAAATAGACCTGAAGAGCTTCAACGACCGCAACTATCGCAAGCTGGGCGGGGTTCTTAAAAACATTCTGGATACTATCAAGATGGTTCACGAGCGAGGGTTCTGGGTCGAGATTGTCACGCTGCTCGTACCGGGATTCAACGACTCTTCTGACGAGGTAAAGGCCGCCGCTGATTTCATCGCCAGCGTCTCGCCCGATATACCCTGGCATGTCACGGCCTTCCACCAGGACTATAAGATGACATCGCCTGACAACACGTCCGTCGATTCGCTGGTTCGGGCCGCCGAGACAGGATACCGGGCCGGACTTCGCTACGTGTACGCGGGCAATCTGCCGGGCCGCGTTGGCGAGTACGAGAACACATTCTGTCCGGGGTGTAAGGCTACCGTCATCGAGCGATACGGATTCAGGGTGAGGAAGAATCGAATAAAGGATGGAGCCTGCCCGGATTGCGGGACCGCGATTGCAGGCCGATGGGGCTGAAATGAGGACAGGATCCGTTTCGAAATAAACCCTGTTAATCCTGTCTATGAAAGACCTGAATGATCGAGTCGCGCTCCGGTTCGGCGAGCGCATCCACACTCCTCGGTACCGGGACGGCTCCTCCTCCTTCTTCCAGTAGACTTTCGAGAAATCGGTCCTGGTGTCGCCGGTATGTATTTACATCGCCGGCCGAGTTGAATATGGCGAACAAGAGCGGCCCTCTCCCCTTCGTGTAGGCAATACCGACCAGCGTGCTAACCCCCTTCTCCAGAGAAACGAGCGTGCCGGTCTTTGCTACGACCGCTCCCCGAACCTTCTCCCCTCCGAGCCGGTCCCAAAGCGTTCCGGTATCTATCCCTGCAACGGGCATGACAGCCTCCGGCTTGAGAGAATAGCTTTCGAGCGTCACCAGAAGCCCGCGCAAGACTCTGAGCGACGCGCGCGGCGTGATTCGGTTGAATTCCAGACCCGAAGCCCGCCCGACGTATATCTCGCTGTCGCTCAGACCGAAGCTCTCTTTCAAGAATCTCTGAATCGACTCCGGACCGCCGACGGAGTTTCCCACGACCTCGGCCACAGCGTTGCTGCTGTGCGAGTTCTGATAGAGAAGGATGCGCAGAAGCTGGTCTGAATAATGCGATACGACGAGCGTACCCGACTTGTCGCCGAATACGGTTTCACCAGCGATGCGAATTCCGGCCTGTTCGAGCACGTTACGCAGCTTGGCTGCCGATGTTTCGCGCGAGAGGTTTGAGCGATATCCGGTGGCAAAATAGAAGAAATCGCCCGCTATCCTTAAAGCGCCGGTCACTCTCGAAATGCCCGCCTTTGAAAGCCCTGCGGCCACTTCCTGCGCGTCAAGCATCGAAAACATCGGGTCGGATTCGCCTTCGACCACAAGATCGCCTTCGAGTATTCGTGTCGAAGCGTTGATCGTCCCATCAGCAAGAAAGTTCGTCCGGTATCGATGATCGGGTCCAAACTTTACGATAGCCACGAGCGATGTCGCCAGCTTCATGACCGACGCAGGGTTGAACGTAATATCCGGATTATGTTCGGCGAGAACCCGGGGATTCTTGAGCGTCTCTATCAAAATCCCCTGGTCGTCAAGTCTGTGTCCTTGCGCGACCAGCGACTCTTTGTAGTCGGCAACCGACTGAAGCGGCTGTCGGTCCGTGATAGCCGGCGCTGGATCGGCAAAGAGGCTGGCGGAGATTTCGCGGTCGCGGACGTTTAACGGCAATAGAAGGATGAGAATTGCCAGAACCGAAAATCTCTTCACCGCTTATTATCCAGTAGAAAGAGTTTTACAGCGCCCCGACGCAAATTATACAGGATGGCTGAGCGGCTTATCCATTTTTATAAGGAACAAATATGCCTGTCCAGCTCTGCGTTATTTCAGAGCTGGACAGGCAGGAGTGTCGAGTCGAAAGGACTTTTAATATTTCGCAAGCGCGAGCGCCTTCTCCAAGACATCCTCGACCTGCGGGAGGATCTCGCGCTCAAGAATCTTTGAGAACGGGACGGGCGTGAACTTCGAGCCCACACGCATGATCGGGCCGTCAAGACAGTCGAAGCACTCTTCGGCTATACGGGCCGCTATCTCGCCGCCTATGCCGCTCAGGACTTTGTCCTCGTGGACGATCAAAACCTTCGAGGTCTTTCGAACAGAGTTGATGACGGTCTCCAGGTCGAGCGGAGCAACCGTCCGCAGGTCTATGACCTCGGCCTCTATTCCATGCTCGTCTTTCAATTGCGAAGCGGCTCGAAGGCACCAGTGGACCGGGGTCCCATAAGAGACTATCGTGAGGTCTTCCCCCTCGCGGCGAATGCGCGCTTTGCCGAAGGGTATCTCAAAATCCTCGCCCGGATTCGGTGCTTTGGCGAATACCTGGTTGTAGAGGTATTTCGGTTCGAGAAAGAACGTAAACCCCCGCGTTCGCATCGCGTGCCGGAGCAGCCCCATAGCATCATCGGCAAAAGCCGGCGTGACGACTCGTATGCCCGGTAGTGATGTGAAGACCGCTTCGAGATTCTGCGAGTGATAAAGCCCGCCTCCGATGTAGCCGCCCGAAGCAAGACGGGCGACTATATTAGGCGTCCATTGCCCGTTCGAGCGGTAGAAATCGTGGCTCGTATCGACGACCTGCTCCATCGCAGGCCACAGATAATCTGCGAACTGCGCGGCTTCGATAACGACCCATATGTCTTCCCGGAACCGCGAAAAACCATTCGCTGTGCCTACAATGAAATCCTCTGCGATGGGCGCATTAAAGACCCGTTTGGGCCCGAACTCCTGCTGCATCCCTTTTGTCACGCTGAAGACGCCGCCCTTCTCTTTCGAGGCTACGTCCTGTCCCCAAAGGAAAGTGTTCGGGTTGCGACGGAACTCCTGCTTGAGCGTCAGATTGATCGCATTGAGAAGGCTCAAAGGCTCACCGCCCTCGGCAGGGACCATCGCCTCAGGGGCGACGGATGATTCTTCAGGCAATACATAAAGCGTCGCAGAGGCCGGATCCGGGTCGGGCGCAGCCTCGGCCTTCTCTGCTGCCTCGGCAACGATGCTCTTGTTCTCTTCTTCGATGGAAAGAAGCGTGACCTCTTCGACATCCTCCACATTCAAGAGGTGGAGCCGAAGCCGCTCGTACGGATCATATGTCCGCACCTCGGCCAGCTCTTCATCGCTGCGGTAGGCTTCGTGGCGGTCCGAATTTGAATGCGCGTTTATACGCTCGCAGAAGGCATGGACGAGGACCGGCCCCTCTCCCGCATGAATAATATCTACGGCGCGCTGCATCGCGCTCGACGCGTCGAAAGGATTGGTCCCGTCACAATTGATTATCGTAAGCCCGCGCAGCCCACGATAGTTCTCCGAGACAATAGGGTTTGCCGTCTGCTCGCTAACGGGGACCGAGATGCCGTACCCGTTGTTCTGCACCACGAAGATGACGGGAAGCTGCTCCCGGCTCGCGCCGTTGAGCGCTTCGAAAACATACCCTTCGGAACAGGATGATTCACCCTGGCTCGAAAATACGATCGAGTCGGCATCATAATACTTGATCGCGCGGCCCAGCCCCGCAGCGTGCTGGGTATGATTGCCGGTCGCAGAGGAGACGTTCCATATCCCTATCGAGATCTTCGCAAAATGGTTGCTCATGTGGCGGCCACCCGACGCGACATCGTCGGCCTTCGAGAGCCCGTTGAGTATGATCTCGTATGGCGATATCCCAGCCGCAAGACACGTCAGCATGTCTCTGTAGTAAGGGAAAAGGTGATCCTTGTTCGGTCTAAATGCCAGGCCGAGCGCTACCTGTATCCCGTCGTGCCCTGCGTGAGAAGCGTGATAAGACCACCCCTTCGCCTGTCTGAGATAATTCCGCGCTTTATCATCAAGCAATCGCCCCAGATGAATCAGCCTGTACCACTCAAGCTGCTTTTCAATCGGAACAGTCCCCGCCGCATCGGCCAGCGGTTTGTACGGTAATTGTGCTATCTCCTGTGCACTCATAATGGTTATCCTTTCCTTTGCTCGTCCTGCTAACCACCCCCTACACACTTTTGGGTAGACATCTTATGTGCTTGCCGGTCTTGTGCCTGCGTGCGTTTGCGCGATATGAGATTCACTCTTGTCCTTAGATGTAGGAGCCTGCTATTTCCGTAGCCTGTTGCGCTCAATCGAGCATCCTTATTCCCTTTTCACATCCCCTGCTGCTACTTTTCGCGTTCAGCGAAAGTTAGCCAGAGCTGCTGATTGTTATCTTTTTGATCAGCATCACAACATGCCAACATAGCAGAAAAAGGGAATGAGAACAACTATCGATTCGCATGAGAAATGTAAAATCTTCTGATGAATCGGGCCTTCATCAAAAGAAGTGATGATCCGGCAAAGAGAGCGGCGTGCGCCTGCATCAATAAACTACGAGCGCAGTCTATATTTTGATGAAGACCCTCTTTTTATAAAGGACCCAGATAGGAACAAACATTAGAAGGACGAAAGCGAGTGCAAAAAAGAGCGAGCCGTTCCAGGGGCCGGCCCAGGAGGCGAAGTAGTTCTCATAGACATAACTCTTGAGCGACGCCTGCGTCCCGTCGGAACCTGGCGCGCCCACCTTGATCAGATCTATCAGCCTTGCGACTACCCCTGCCAGCACATAGACCGTGATGGGGTTTACGCCAAAGATCACGAGAGGCAAGGCGGTCTTTTTGAGCCCGACCTTATCGATTGCCCAGTAACAGAGCGCAAGGACCAGCAGCGCCCATCCGGCAGTAAAAACAACATACGAGCTTGTCCACAGGTTTTTGTTTATAGGAAACCACAGATCCATAATCAGGCCGACCGCCAGCCCTGCTATCCCGCCTGCGATAAGCCCGTAAATCTTCTTCATTGTTTCGCGGTCCGATTGCAGCCAGTGACCACAAAGCATACCAAGAATTGTTGTGGCAATAGACGGAATCGTGCTCAATATCCCTTCCGGGTCCCAGGTAGGCTTCCACAGATGACCATGCATTAACAGGTTGTCCAGATAGGCAGCCAGATTGCCGTCTTTTTCAAGCACCCCTGCGCCGTATCCCGGCACCGGCACAAGCTTCATCAATAACCAGTAAAGCGCCAGCAGCGACGCGGCAATTATAGCCTGCCCCTTGACCCTGAATTTCATGAAGATGAGCGCGGCGAAGAAATAGCAGACTGCTATGCGCTGCAAGACCCCGGGAATTCGAAGCGTATCAAGCTCGAAGAAAGGAAATCCGTTTAAGAAGAGACCGAGGCCGAACAGTATCAGCGTACGCCTCACTATACGAAGATATACCTTTCTCTTCTCGCCGCCGCGCCTGACCCTGTCACTCATCGAGAGCGTGATCGAGACGCCTACGATGAAGAGAAAGAACGGGAAGATAAAATCTGTAGGGGTCCACCCGTGCCATTCGGCGTGCGCAAGCGGCGGATAGACATAGCTCCAGCTTCCGGGGTTGTTGACCAGTATCATCCCGGCTATAGTGAGACCCCGAAAAGCGTCAAGCGAGACGAGCCGCTCTGTCCTGGGCAATGCCTCGGCCTGGCCCATCTCTTCCTTTGCCACTGTTGCCGTCATAGCATCCTCCATCGTGCTCCATCCTGATCCAAGAGATAAGCCCTGCGGGAAGGGATTATACCCAAGATAGGATAGAGGAAGCTAGACGTCGGCCTGCTTGACAGCTCTTTAGCACATCTCTTACCATTGGGTTTCGGTTTTGGGGCTGTAGCTCAGTTGGCAGAGCGGTGCGTTCGCAACGCACAGGCCAGGGGTTCGAATCCCCTCAGCTCCATTAACAATAGACAGAAAAAGCGGAAGGAAAGATCCTTCCGCTTTTTATTTAGCGATACTGCACCTCGAAATGGGCGTGATGTTGACGCTCTTTCAAGCCGGGTGCTAAGCTTGGACATCAATAAGAGGACGGACTGAAACCTATCTATGGCACTTTTCTGGAAGCGAAAAAAACAGGATGACATAATCACGCTCGGTCTCAATCGCGCACCCACACTCGAAGAGGAGGCAATCGCTCGACAGCCGCTCGAAGAGCCGGAGCCCGATATCTTAGGCCGCTTCAAGACGGCCATCGCCTCTACGCGCGAAAACCTTACCGACCGGATCGAATCGGTTGTCGGGGGGAGACGCCAGATCGACGCCCAGGTGCTCGACGAGCTTGAAGAGGCCCTGATCGGGGCCGATATCGGTGTGCAGACCGCGCTCGAAATAATCGACAAGGCCCGCCAGCAGGTCAGTCGAAAACAGCTCAATGACCTGGACGAATTGAAGCGCCTGATAAAGGCCGAGCTCAGGGAGATACTCGACTCCGCCGAGCGGAATCGTAAGCGAGGGACCGTTGCCTCTGAGACTGAAGTCCCGCTCGACATCAGGCCCTATATGATTATGATCGTCGGCGTCAACGGCGTGGGCAAGACGACGACCATCGGGAAGCTCTCGCACCGCATAAAGTCCGAAGGGAACGAGGTGCTTATTTGCGCCGCCGATACATTCAGGGCCGCCGCAAACGACCAGCTTGCCATATGGGCGGACCGTTCCGGCGTGCCCCTCGTCCAGCAAAAACCGGGGACTGACCCTTCCGCAGTCCTCTACGATTCGATAAGCGCCGCACGCGCTCGAAACGCCGACGTGCTCATAGTCGATACGGCTGGCAGGCTCCACACAAAGGTGAATCTCATGCAGGAGCTTGAAAAGATGCGCCGAATCGCGGGACGCGAGATACCCCAGGCCCCGCATGAAGTGCTTCTCGTCATCGATGCCGTGACCGGGCAGAACGGGCTAGAACAGGCTAGGCAATTTACGCGCGCCGTGCCGGTCACCGGGCTTGTGCTGACAAAGCTCGACGGGACGGCTAAAGGCGGGATAGTAATAGCGATTGCCAAAGAGCTTGGCATCCCGATCCGCTATGTAGGCATAGGCGAAAAGATGACCGACCTCGTCGAGTTCTCGCCCGAAGCATATATCAACGGGTTATTCGATTGAATCAACTGTTGTGATTTGCCGCTGCCCGCAGGTGAGACGGCAGCTTACGCCTTTCTTCCAGCAGCATCTGCATTCCATATTTTTGTCGGAGGGTGATCATAGGTTTCGGCTCTGCCCGGAACCCCGGCACAAGGCGCATGCGCCATCTCTGCGCAAGCGTGGCGATCACGAGGATCGCCTCCGTCCAGGCGAACTGCTCGCCTATGCACCTGCGAGGGCCGCCGCCGAACGGGAAGTAAGCAAACTTCGGCCGTTCGCTCCTCGCCTCCGGCGTCCATCTCTCAGGGTCGAATCGAAATGGGTCCGGGTAGTATCGAGAGTCATGGTGCATGACAAAAGGGCTCATAAGAATTATCGCGCCCGAACGGGCGACGTACCGGCCTACGGGATAATCGTTCAAGACCTGTCTCCCCATAACCCAGGCGGGAGGGTAAAGCCGCATCGACTCGGCAAAGACCATATCGACATATCGCAACCGGGCCACATCGTCTGCCTCAGGCAGCCTTCCATCAAGCACCGAGTCGATCTCTTCGTGCAACTTCGCCTCCACGTCCGCGTGCTGAGAGAGAAGATACCAGGTCCAGGTGAGAGCATTTGCGGTCGTTTCGTGCCCGGCGAGAAATATGGTCATAGCTTCATCGCGGAGCTGGATATCGCTCATGCTCGTCCAGTCGCCCTCTTCGTCCTGAGCCAGCAAAAGCATAGACAACAGGTCGCCCCGGTCTTCACCGCTCGCCCGCCTCTGCTCGATAATGCGATAAATAGTCTGATCGAGCCTTCTGCTTGCTTTGACGAATCGAAAGTTGCTCGGCAGAGGCAGCTTGTTGAGCAAGGCCGGGAAAGGCATCGTTATTCTGTCGAACAGCCTCATTATGTCCGAGAGCGCGCGTCCTATCTCTTTCGCTTCCGATTCCACGTCTGCATCAAAAAGTGTCTTGCCGACTATTGCAAGCGTCAGCCGCATCATCTCCTGAGAGATATCGAGCGTTGAACGGTCCCGCCATCGCTCGCGAGTCCTCAAAGCGTAATCGACCATCGCCGCCGCATACTGGATTATGCGCTGGCGATGAAACGCAGGCTGGGCGAGGCGGCGCTGCCGGCGGTGGAATTCGCCTTCGCTCGTCAGCAAGCCTTCTCCGAGGAACCGCTTGGCCATCTGTAGCCCACGGCTTTTTATGAAGTTCCGGTTATGAGTCACAAGCACGTCGCGGATGAAATCAGGATGGTTGATAAAGAGGACTTCCTGCGGGCCGAGCATGAACCGAACCACGTCGCCGTGATCTCGCGCCAATCCGAGCAGGAAGTTTAAAGGGTCGCGCCTGAATTCGAGCAGATTGCCGACCACAGGCTTTCCCTTCGGCTGAGGCGGCTGAACAGCAGTTGCCATAACACCCTCTTTGGTTATTCACGGACCGGACATTACCATTATGCACTATGAGCCACAGAGCAACACAGAGGAATGGGCGATTCCTCTGTGTTGCTCTGTGGTTATTTGGATTTTGATCTCTGAGAATTCTCCATTAAAGCGAGTGCTGAATGAGCCTGGGACAGACTAGCTTTGAGGTCGGAGACTGCCGACGGTGAAAGCCGGAGCGGGCCTCGCTTCATTTGAAGCGGCCTGTGGGGGCGCAACATCGGAATTGGCCGCCTGAGCGGTCGCCGCAGTTTGAGTGGACGAAGACGGGCTGTTCTGATCACCTCCGAGCAGCTCGCGTATGCGGGACCATCGCTGTTTTTCTCCGGCCATAAGTCGCGTTAGTTCTTCGCGCGAAGCCGGGTCTGCAAGCGAATTCGCCGCAGCGGCCACTTTTTCGAGAAAGGGCATAAGGTAACCGAAATCTTTGTCGAATGCGCCGCTTGCCATCTCGAATACCTCCTGATCGCTCCTTTTATGCCTGACCTGCAGGTTTGTGGCAGGTCACCATCGTACCACAACCGATTGAGGTTCTACATTTGACAAGCACTATTTCAGGGCTTATCCTAATTTTCTGGCTATGGACGGGAAATGCCGCCGGAGATGGGTATCTCCAGCGGCTATCTTTACATTATGAGGTGAGTTGAATTGAGCGACAGCAAAAGGCCGGTCGTGGGAATCCCGTGCCGGTTCAACTGGACAACCAGTTATTACGAGCTTCGCGAGACATATGCGGAGGCAATATATGTAGCGGGCGGCACTCCGCTGCTTCTTCCGCTTATACCTGAGCCGGAATTTATCGAAAGCGTCATAGACCAGCTCGATGCCGTATGCCTTTCGGGCGCGGTCAACGATGTCGATCCGCTCAGGTATGGCCGCGAGCCGAAACCTGAGCTTGGCCCCATTGTGCCTCGCCGTGACGAGACCGATATGTTGCTTCTGGCTGCCGCCGAGGAGAGGCGTCTGCCGGTGCTTGCCATCTGTTTCGGGATTCAATCGCTCAACGTCTATCGCGGCGGCACGCTCATTCAGGACATAACCACAGAGGTGAAGGGCGCGCTCAAGCACATGCAGGGAGAGGTCTTCTGGCGCCGCTCGCATTCCATAAACATTACCGAGGATTCGCTGCTTGCGCGGCTGGCCGGCTCGACACACACCGCCGTCAACAGCCATCACCACCAGGCAATCGATATCGTAGGGCGGGACCTTGTCCCCATAGCGTGGGCCGCAGACGGCGTGATCGAAGCGGTGGTCGACCCCCGGCCCGGCCATTTCGTCTTCGGCGTCCAGTGGCATCCGGAGGTAAGCTGGAATAACGATCCGCTCTCGATGGCCATATTCAACCATTTCATCTCGGTCGCGCGTACTCGCCTCATCGAGCGCGAAGCAGAAGAGTTGAAACTCAAAAGGTAGCAGGCTCCCTCTCTGAAAGAAGCGCGATAGCCCGTATGCTGACAAGACACAGGCTGACATTCGCCACGCTTTGCACAGGGCACTTTGTCAATGATCTGTATTCGAGCGTAATCTTTCCGCTGCTCCCCCTTATAAAACTCAAGCTCGGTCTGACGACCGCACAGATATTCTGGCTTGCTCCGATCTATGCGGTCTCGTCATCTCTGATGCAGCCGGTCTATGGGCTGCTCTCAGACAGGTACGCTCGCCGCTCCTTCGCCGTCTTCGGACCGGCCATCACAGCCACTTTCGTGTCGCTTATAGGGCTGGCCCCTTCCTACGCCGCGCTCATGGCCGTGCTTGTTGCCGGAGGGGTAGGCATAGGATCGTTTCACCCGCAGGCGGCGACCATGGCTTCGGTCGCTTCGGGCGAGCGTCGCCGCGTGGGGATGGCGCTTTTTTCGGCGAGCGGGACGCTTGGGTATGCGCTCGGCCCGCTGTCGATAGCGCTGATCGTCGGCGCATTCGGGCTTGATAAGACCTACTATATCCTTGGGCCAGGGCTGTTGATGTCGGCGGTAATGTACCGCGTCTGTCCGCCGCTTGAGGAACCGGCGAGCCCTGCCGGCGGGGGCCATGTGAAGTGGCGGTTACTCTCTTCCTTGCATGCTGCATGGAAGCCGCTGCTGCTTCTCTACCTGATTACGGTTATTCGCTCCGGGCTACAGATGACCACCAATAATTACCTGCCCTTCCTGCTGCGCGAGCAGGGCTACGATGTGACGGGGACTGGCGGTGTGATAACAGTGTTTCTGCTGCTCGGAGGCTTGGGGGGGATAGCGGGCGGCTTTATGGCCGAACGGATGAGCGGCAGGGCGGTGACACTCTATTCGGGTCTGCTCGCCGGTCCGTTGATGATGGCAGCGTTTCTGACACCGGGTGTTGCGGGAATAGTCTTGCTTGCGCTTGGCGGGTTTATGCTTCTTTCGACGATCCCTGTGATAGTCGCAATGGCGCAGGAGCTAGTACCGGGTCAGACGAGCACCGTTTCGGCCTTGATGATGGGCGCAGCATGGGGGATAGGCGCGCTCGCTCCTCCTGTGCTTGATACCCTAGTTCCGGCCCTCGGGTTCCGGACCGTGTTGGTGCTCGCTTCGGCGACGACGCCGGTGAGCGCGGCGCTCGCATACTTTTTGCCGCGAGACGAGCGATCAGCCCGTAAGATTCGTGAGGCCGAAATGGCTACTGCCGCGCCCGCTGGCGATTAGCATTTTGCGAAACAGAATAACCGGGTGGCCTCTGTATTCCCCTGTGATCAAACCTCTGTTGAAATGACAATGATCTCACTTGTTGACAGGATCGCCCTCATCACAGGCGGCTCGCGAGGCATCGGCGCAGCAACCGCTAAGATATTCGCCCGCGCCGGGATCAGGGGGC
>DASTET010000077.1:0-3862 GCA_035709445.1 Blastocatellia bacterium
ATTATCGAGCGAGCTTACCGCTGCTTCGCCCGATTGCGTCCCTGCGCGGCGCGCGCGGTCGAGACGCGCTCGCCCGGCTCGGCGACGCTTATGCAAAGACCGGCGATGCGGGTGCGGCTCGCTCGGTATTCAATCAACTGGTCTCCGGCTCGCGAGACGATCATGCGCTCGCGGCGGCTGAAGGGCTCGACGCGCTCGACCGCGCCTCAGGCGAGAGTCCCGGCGAGTTCGAGGCGCTCAGACGCGCGAGAATCTATCTCACGAATCGTCACTGGAAGCAGGCGCGCCAGCACCTGCTCCATATAATCGACCGCTTCCCGGAAAGCGCAAACCGCGCGGAGGCCATCTACCAGACAGGCTTTACCTATTACCGCGAAGACGACTACGACGAAGCCATAAAATGGTTCGAGCGCGCGCACCGCGAGTTCCCTTCAAAGAAAGAAGGCGAGCAGGGGTTTTATTATGTCGGGACCGCGCTCCAAAAAGCGCGCCGCTACGATCAAGCGGCAAAGCGGTACATCGATTTCATCTCCGCGTACCCGGCGAGCGATCTCGTCGATAGCGCTTATCGCAATGCGGTCGATAGCCTTCGTTTTGCCGGTAAGACTCGCGAGGCGAAGGAGTGGGCAGCGCGCATGGGTCAGGTGTATGCCGGAAAACCGCTCGCAACGGTCGCGCTGTACAACGAGGCGAAGATCGAGCTTGTCGAAGGGAATTTCAAAGCGGCTGAGGAGCTTCTGACCCGGCTTCAGGCTCACCCCGTATATCCGAGGCTTGTCAGCGCGCCCATTCGAGGCGAGGCTGCTTTTCTCAGGATTTATACGATAGAGCAGATGGGGCGCATCGATGAAGCCGCGCGTCTTTACCTCGCCATAGCGGACGAGCGCGATAATTATTTCGGCCATCGCGCGACCGAGCGGCTGCAAGCGATGGCCTCGACCCAAAAAGGGCGCGCCGTGATCGAAACGCTCTCACGCATGTATGTTGAGCAGGCGCGCGCGGCGCTCAGGGCCGGTCGTCACGTCGAGGCCAAGAACACGGCGACACAGGCGCTGCGGATCACGTCTGACGAGACGACCAGGCGCAGCCTCGTAGAGATTCTCCGCGCCAGCTACTCGCAGATTCCGGCTTACTCATCGGTCTGGCGATATCGCCTGATTCCGGTGGCCCGCAATGCGATAGGGGCTGGCGATACTTTGCCGCGAGTCGCCTCGCACGGACAGCTTGCCGCCGAGCTTCTGTTTTTGGGCCTGTACGACGAGGGCGCTCCGGAGTTGCGAATCGCCGGTATCGGCGGCGCGCGGGCTTCGGACGTCGGAGACGAAGACCAGGAAGACGCGGGGCAGATGCGAGTCGTCCAGACGGCTGCGCAGGCATCGGCGGGCGACGGGGCGTACTCGATGGCCGTCTACAGCAATCGCGGAGACCAATCGCATTATGCCATCGCGTTTGCCGAGCCTTTATTCAAATCGGTCCCGCAGGATTACCGGCTCGACCTTCTGCCGCGAGACCTTATAGAGCTTTTATATCCCGCGCCGTACCGCGACGCGCTCAACCGATACGGGGGCGCGCTCGGCATCGATCCGCGACTTGTGCTCGCGCTTGCCCGCCAGGAGAGCCGCTTCAACCCTTCGGTCAAGAGCGCGGCGGCGGCTCGCGGGCTGTTGCAATTCATCGCAGAGACCGCGCTGAGGTTTGCGGGCGAGGAGCGCATGACGGGCTTTCGACTCGATGACGTGTACAATCCTGAGATAGCGATCCGCCTTGCCGTGCGTTACGTCTCGGATCTGCTCAAGCTCTTTCCGGAGAACGCGTACGCCGTTGCGGCCTCTTACAACACGGGCGAGCAGAACGTCGAGCGGTGGATATTCCGCGCGCGGTCGAACGACGTCGACCTCTTGCTCGCAGAGATAGCCATCCCTGAGACTAAAGATTATGTCGCAAAGGTGATGAACAACTATCGCGCCTACAGGCAGCTTTATACCCGCGACCTGAAGCCGGAGAGGTAAAAAGAGCCAGAAGCCAGAATTCAGAAGCCAGAAGCCAGAATCTCTTGCGGAGCCTCTCGGTCATTGCCGAGCGTTTGAAGTCAGAAACATCCTCGACCAGATTCTGGCTTCTGAATTCTGGCTTCTGGCTTCTGAATTCTGCCCTCTAACCTTTTCCCCTCCGTATGTCTCTATAATCATGGAGCGTGAATGTCGAAGCTGAGCGCAGAACCGCCCGATGAGGTGCTGGTGGTCGCGGCAATTCTCGGCGACCTCGAAGCATTCTCCGAGCTTGCATCGCGCTATCGTGCTGCGGTGGTGCGGGCGGCGCAGGCCATAGTAGGGCGAGAAGACGCAGAGGATGTGGCGCAGGATGCGCTGCTGCTGGCATTCAAGGCCCTGCCATCGATAGAGGAGCCTGCGAAGTTTGCCGCGTGGCTCGGCGCCATCACGCGCCACCGGGCGCTGCGGTTCGGCAGGCGAGAGAAGGCGCTGAGGGCTGCCCGCGTCGAGCTTGATGATGTGCTGCTCGAACAGGTGGGGGCGCTTTCTCGCCCGCTTGTAAAAGAGGGCGGTGCGGATGAGGAGCTGATGCTTGCGCTCGATCGCGTGCCTGCTGATTACGGGCTTGTGCTCAGGATGCGCTTCATCGATGAGATGCCGCTAAAGCGCATAGCGGCGTTTCTGGCCGTCCCGATCTCAACCGTCAAATGGCGCGTGCATCGAGGCAAGAAACTATTGCGCGAGCAACTGGAGCTTTTGAAACAGGGAGGTGAAAGATGGAAAGAGATCGAGAAGTGAGAAGGCTCATAAACGTGCTTCACCGGATCGGGCGGGCCGCTTCATATGCGGCCTGGGGCAACGCTCAACCGGACGCGGCCCGTTTTTGCGCGGCCCAGTATAATCGTGTGCTGGCCCGTCTGACAGAGCTTGAGCCGGGGCTGGCGCAGTTGTTTACGCCGCTGCCTGAAACGGCCTCGCCGCAGGTCACGCGGATTGCCGCCCGCGAGCTGGGCGCTTACTTCGAAGACGAAGTCGGAGGAGGGCGCCACCGATATGGATGCGGGCCCGGCCATGTCTGGTTCGGCTGGTCGCCCTTTGGTCGTGAATGGTAAGGGGGAGTTATGGAGAGAGAAAAAGAGATAGCGAAGCTGGTAAACGTGCTGCGGCGCACTTCGCGCATGGCGATGCAATCGGAATGGACGGGAGGGAGCCAGGATGCTGCCGCCTACTGCGTAGATCAATACAACCGGGTGCTTGCCCGGCTCAGGGAGATGGATGCGGGCGTCGGCGCGGTCTTCGAGCCGCTCGCTGAAGGCAGCTCGCTTACGGTGGCGGCGATGGCCTGCCGTCAGCTTGCGGCCTACTACGAAGACGAGGTCGGAACCGGCGCGACGTGGGGCCGCGGTTATGGTATCAACTTCGACCCGGAGCCGTTCAAAGATTTCTGGCGCAAATCGGCCCGCGATATAGAAGATCTGGGCGAGTTCATACGCGAGAGCATAGAAGAGTGGGCGCGGCAGCGCAAAACGAGAGGCTGCGGCTCGACGGGCGAGTCGGGCGAGAAACAGACAAAAACCACTACTGAACTCTGATCGTCAGGACCGGAAATTCTTACATAGCGTGGCTGTAAAGATTACAGCCACGCTCCCCTTTTTATCGAGCCCTTCCTTTATTTTTCGGCTATTTAGGAGGACAGACGGGTATAGCGATTGGCGGCATAGTGCTTGCAAAAACTTCGATGGGGCAGAGATACGGGTGATGATTACATCATTTTCCGGTCTCTTAAGCGGTTACCGGGGTGAGGACGGTAACCGACTATGGGCGATGTGGACGATTATCCGCATCGCCTTTTATTTCAAATCGGGAAGTGG
>DASTET010000078.1:0-2562 GCA_035709445.1 Blastocatellia bacterium
GACAGACAGCTCAGGCTGACCTCTTCATCCAACAATTGCGCGATGCCTTGCGGCGCGATACCCGAGACGCGCGCGCCATTAAGATCGCCAAACATGAAAATGTCTACACTTGTGGAGAACAAGGCGATACAGTCTTCTTCATAGAAAGCGGTCAGGTAAAACTCGTCATGGTCTCGTCTGAAGGTAGAGAGTGCATCTTTGCCGTCCACGCGGCTGGCGAGGTTTTCGGTGAGTTGAGCCTGTCAGGAAAAGGCGAACGTATTGAAACCGCGACGGCCATGGAAGAGACCGACTTGAGGGTCATTCCTTCTTCAAAGTTCTTTGCGCTTCTAGGTAATAACTCGCTGCTTGAGGGGTTCGTCCGCTACCTGACGGTACGAATAGCAGAACAACAGCAGGTTATCACTCATCTGGTGACAGTCGATAGCGAACATCGTCTGGGGAAGACCCTATTGCAACTGGCCCACACACTCGGCAAGGGAGGCCCTGATAGCCTGCGCATCGAACACCGGATTACCCACGAGGAACTGTCTGAGATGGTCGGGACCACGCGGTCGCGGGTCAGCGTCTTTATGCAGCGATTTCGCAATCTCGGCCTCATTGAGACGAGCGCCGAGCACTTCCTCATCGTCAAAGAAAAGGAACTCACTGCCTACCTGGCTCATATCGCATAGAACTGCTCAGTAGTCTACTGGGCACCGGTCAATCATTCTTACGAGCATTCGCCAATATCTTCACCTGATTGTTTAAAATTGGACAGAAACCCACCGCGCGGTGGGTTTACTATTAGGTTGGAAGGACTCGGGAGGCAGCGGTTTTTCACCATTTCGAATATTTATCTACCGCTCAGTCCGGACAAACAGAGGTAATTATGAGACGAAAACCAATCTTTATAGTCGTATGCAGCGTGCTTACTTGCCTGGTAGCAGGCACATTTGTTTCTGCGGGGCAGAAATCGAGCAAGGACTATCGCGACGCCGTATCCCAATCTGCAAAGGCGGCTCGCGTCTTCCGCGAAATCATGCGAGCCCCGGACAAGGCCATCCCGCAAGACCTGCTCGATAGCGCCGAGTGCGTCGCGGTCTTTCCTCAGGTTCTTAAGGCGGGCTTCGTTTTTGGCGCGCGCGGCGGGCGCGGAGTAGCCAGTTGCCGCACGAAGAGCGGCTGGAGCGCGCCCGCCTTCTTTGATCTCAAGGGTGGCAGCGTCGGTTTGCAGATCGGCGCGCAGTCGACGGATTTCGTGCTTCTGTTCATGAATGAAAATGGCTTGAACCGGCTGATGGGCGACAAGTTTGAGCTTGGCGGAGATGCATCGGTCGCCGCCGGGCCGGTCGGACGTCAGGCCGGGGCTTCGACTAATATCCGAATGGATGCAGAGATTCTCTCCTACTCGCGCAGCCGAGGCTTGTTCGCGGGTTTAGAGTTGAAAGGAGTCGTCATCACTTTGGACGATGATGACATGCAGGCGGTCTATGGTGAGGGCGTTAAGGCGAAGGCAGTGCTGCGCGAAGGCAGTGTCACCGCGCCAGCGGATGTGCGCGCCTATCCGGCTACGCTCGGCACCTACTCTAAGCGGAGAGCGAAATAGCTGTGAGCCTGAGCGAACCGGACAAGTCCGGTAATCGGGCCCAAGAAGAAGGGTGCGAGTCAACAGCGCTGCACACTTTCACCATCGGGCATCTTAGCTTGCTCAGTGACCGGTGCGTCCTTGAAGTATGCCCCGCTTTGCACGTGCTCTTTTTATTTTTCAAGAATGTCCCGTATCGGACAGAAGTCCCTCGCGAGTGAGCCTATGATTGTGAATCATAAGCTCAAGCCGATTAGTGCATCGGCGCAAAATCGACAGAGGCTTATGGGCGAAAATTCATACCTGGAGGTCTGCCATGCTTTGGACAATCTTCGTTATTCTTCTCATTCTGTGGTTGTTAGGGTTTATCGGAGGCGTCGGCGGCAATCTGGTGCACTTGTTGATCGTCATCGCAGTAATAGTATTGATCTACAATCTGCTCAGCGGTCGCCGGTCCGTGGTCTAATGCCAGAAGTGCGGATGCTGGCACAGAGGTCGTGATCGGTAGAGCGACAGTCGCTCGCGGTGATGCCCGCGCCCCAAGCGGCAATCTCTGGTTGTAAGCGGGCGGTTCGGGCAACGATGGCCGCAAGCGAAGGCGAATGTAATACCGAGTGAGGGTGATCGAGGTAAAAGGGGGGGAGGTAGGAAAATGACTACGTCGCAGAGGAGAGTCTCTCAAGAGAAGGAGGGCCGCACTGGTCACGGGTCGCTGGCAGGACACCTGACCGCGCCGCTATTGGATTTCAACCTGGAGAGAGAGATCGCGCAGCTCCACGAAGAAGAGGCCTGGCTGCGAACTGGCAGGAACTCGAAGACTCTGGTGAAGCAACCCGATTTCAGGATCGTGCTGATCGCGTTGAAAAAGGGCGGACACCTTGAGGAGCACAGTGCCGACGCAAGAATCTCGATCAATACGCTGAGAGGGCACGTGAAGCTACAACTGCCCGATCAGACAGTTGATCTGCCGGAGTGTCATCTGCTGGTGCTCGATC
>DASTET010000079.1:0-5764 GCA_035709445.1 Blastocatellia bacterium
GATAGTTTGAATTGTTATGAGCGTGAAGGCCCGTGTGTCCTGTCAGCTCAACCGATCCTAGAACCTCAACTACTTTTTCAAGCTCGCCCCGCTTCATCGTCTGCAATGCGGCGTGCTCGGGATAGATCACGGTGTTAAAGAAAAGATAGACCCCCTCTTCATTGCAAAACTCTAAGAAGAGCGGCATCTCATTCCAATTCCGTTGCATCGGGCAGACAGCAAAAGTCAGGCTTGTCTGTTTTCTTTTCACATACTCCTTGAAATATCGATAATTCTCCATCATGCGACCGAATCCTGCATTGACCCGTATGCGCTCATAATTCTCCCTCTCCAATGAATCTATGGAAATAATCACGTTTACCTTCAGTTTTTCAATCGTATCGGCCACCCTGTTATTGAGTACGGTGCCATTAGTAGTAATGCTGATATGAATGTTCGGATTTAATCGAATTAGAAGGTCCCGGATTTGATAATAGGTTTTTATCAGGAAAGGCTCTCCACCCAGGAATTTCGCTTCTAACAGGTAGGGAGCATGGCAGAAGATACCTTTGTTCTTACTTTGCCGGACCTTGTTGTAATCAGAGAGTATTCTTTGATCAAGCATTGTAGCTTCCTTACCCTGCTTTATGATTCAGGCAGCTTGGGATCGTCAGCTTGCTTTAGCATCCCTATCCTCAAGCCCAGTCGAACCTATGACTCTTCTTGCAGATCTCTTATAAGCAGCACACGCTCTTCGGCCAATCGCTTCCACTCGTCCCGATCTTTCAACTGTTCGATCAACTCTTGTCGTTCTGCCAGGGCCCGTTCATAGTCCTCAATTACCGTACTCCAGGCGGGCGAATGCTTCAATATCATCTTCTTCAGCTCGATGAGAGCGCGGCGAGCCAGGTCCGCCGTCCGGGACTGCTCTTCGAGCGCGGCCAGAAACGATTTTACAAGGTGCTCTATCTTAGGCCAGAGCCTCTCCCAGGCTCGCGGCGGCTGCCCTGAGGGCAGCGTGGCGGCCTCAAAAATACATTGGGCTATTGCATTCGGATAAAGTCCGTCGTAATGGTCATCCTTTACAGCTTCGAACAGCGATCTCGCATCCTTGCCGTAGCCCAGCATCAATCCGGCGCACCAGCAGAGCAGGTAGAACTGCTGGCTCTCAACCTTATCCTGCTTCCAGCCTCCTGCATAATCGGGATGCGGGTTCGGCACTCGCGGGTCGGGCGCGTGCCCCTGCCTCAAAACGCGAAGCCCGTCATAAAACAACTGCTCGGCATCGAGCGAGGACGAGTTCGGCTGGATACGATAGTACGCGAGCACCTCGCGAACCGCGCCGAATCGCGCGCCCGTCCGGGCAATCCGCTGCCAGAGGTCCCAGTCCGGGGATTTCTTTAATGAGGTATCGAGCTTTCCTACCGCTTCGACAAGCGACCTGCGCACTATGCAGGCGTGAACCGGAAAAGCAGCCCGCCGCGCAAGCGTCGGAAACATGTCGCCTTCGGGCGGCTCGTAATTATCAGAGACCTGTGTGCCGTCAAGCGCCACGCGGACCGATCCGCAATGGACCGCGCCGAGACCGGGGTCCGACATCAGCCTGCCCGTCATGCGTTCGAGATGCAAGGGCGAAATCCAATCGTCGGCGTCGAGAAAAAGCAGCCACTCATAACGAGCCTCGGCAATGCCTGAATTGCGCGCGGCGCTCTCTCCGCCGTTCGGCTGGCTTATCATCCTTATGCGCGCATCCCGCTCGATAAAACCTCTGACGATATCAGCCGTCCGGTCGCCGGAGCCGTCGTCGACTACGACGGCCTCCCAGTTCGCGAAGGTCTGAGCAAGCACCGACTCAAGCGTATCCGAGATCGTCTGCGCCGCGTTGTAGGCCGGTATGATTATGGAAACGTCCACGATAAATTCTCTTGAGATCCTCGTCTATCATCGTCGTATAATCGACGATGATAGACTTGCCCGGCTCGAATCCTTTCTTCTCATCTCTGACAAGCTCCAGTAGCCATGAAGAATCGCCAGGATTATCGAGGAGAGCAGTATCATCGAAAGGGCCGCCACGAAAGGGGCTGTCGGGACATTGAATCTCGGATTGAAATACTCCACAGACGCGGAGGAGAGCAGATAGCCTGCCGGCGTCCAGGCCAAAGCCAGCGCAAGGGCGCGTGTGGGACGGCACAACCCAAGAAATGTTCCGGCGACTGCGGCCCAACATAAAACGGGCCATCCGATGCGATAAGCCCCTTCCAGGCTCCAGCGCCAATGAAGGCTGGAAGCAGTCGGCGCCAACGGCGGTGGCGTCTCCAGGCGAGGGTGAACAGAGATGGTATCTCCCCAGGCCGGGATCCAGTGAGTCGGATCACCCAGGAACGTCTCCCAGGCGAGGCCGAACGTGAAAACTATATACCCTACAGGGTTTTTATAGATTCCTTCTAAGGATACATCCCGAAGCAGGATTTCAGCCTCTTCATAGCTCAGTTCGCGAAGTCCGGGACTCTCACGAATGTCCCAGTGCGCAACACCCCTCGGGTCTTGACCTGGGATGAGATCGAGTAAAAGCCGCGTAGCCGGGCCATCTTCGTCGAGTTGTTTCTGTTCCGTTACAACCCGGTTGAAGAGATGGAACCCGACAGAGTCGGACAGCTTGATCTGCCCGGAATTATACCAGTACCAGGACAAGGGCAAGAGAACAACCCCGGCAGCTACCGCTACTGTAAGACCGCACAGGCGCAATCCTCGTTTTGTCCAGGGAAGCAGGAGTAGTAAGCAAATCGAGGGAAGCAGAGCTACCAGTGGCACGACTCGCAATAATCCCGCCCAGCCCGTGAGCACGCCCGCAAGAATCGCAAACAGCAACCGGCCTGTCTCTGCGGCGCGAACCGTGTAATACAAGGCGCCTACCATTGCGAAGATTGTCGGCACCTCAGACATAATGGTCTGGGACATGGTCACGATAGGAGTCACCGTCCCGGCCAGAAGCCCTCCAGCCAGCGCCAGCTCATCGAAGATGATCCTCTTCAGGAGAAGGTATATCCAACCTCCCACAAAGACCGCCATCGCATGCTGAATCAGGGTGACCCATCTTCCCAGGCTCTCACCTGAAACGCTCCCTACAAGCCCGAGCAGTACGGGGTAGCCCGGCGGGAAGTATGAGGGTGCGCCATCGCGAAAAAAATATTGCAAGGTGTCCAGGTAACCAGGTGAGTCACTTGTGGTGCCAACACACTGGTTGATCCAGAACAGGATGTGGAAGACCGAGAGAAAAAATATCAGCCAGGGCAGGCTGCCGCGACCCCGACGGTTTGGGCCAAACCACCATGCGGCACCGGCAAACAAGCTCAACGCCGCTACGAACACGACTGTCGAAGTCGGCGATACCGGGTCCTCAATAACGATCACTTGCCCTTGCCCGGTTGAGGCTTCTACATCTACTGCCTGCTCCCCCTTTCCGACCCGCTCCAGGCGAATAACTCCCGACCATTCGTTGCTCCGAAAGATTGCGAGCAGGGTCCTACCCTGTAAGGCCAGCGAAGCGGGACCGCCTTTGTAGAGAAGATGAGCCGGTAATCCGCTTCCCGCCCTGGAGATGACCTCCCAGTTGTTCGACCGCTCCAGCGACTCACCCCTCACCAGTTGACCGTCCACTATTAACTTCTCAACCCATAGCTCAACCCGGCCAGTTTCAGCGCGCGCGCCTTCCTCACCAAGAACCCGGATCACAAATGCGCCTGCCTCCCGGTCGTCAAAACCGGCGGGGAAGCTCAGAGTGTATTGAGCAGCGAACGCGAGACACATAACCGTAGCTGCCGTGATACAAAGCGACAGGACCCGTCCTGCTTTAACAGGCAGACTGAATTGTGTTTGCGTAAGCGCTGTCATAATCGGCAATGAATCCCTCTCGGTCGATCTGAAACCGGTCTCAAGCTCCATTCAAGCATTCGCGATAGTAATCGACCGACCGGCGCGCGACCTCGATGTCGCTATAAGTCTCTTTGATGGTCTGGCGGGCGGCAGCGCCGAGCCGCTCGCGCAACGGCTTATCTTCGATCAATCTTTCGAGACCGGCTATGTAGGAGGCCGGGTCGCCGCTTCGCGCGAGCACGCCGTTCTCTCCGTCGCATATAAGCTCGGTCATTCCTCCCTGGTCCGAGCTTATTATGGCGCGACCGGCGGCCATCGCCTCCAGACACGAGTAAGGACAGTTCTCCCAGAGGCTCGGCAGCAGAAATATATCGGCCTGGCGAAGGCAGGAGCGAACCGAGCCCAGATCGAGTTTTCCAAGATAATGGACCGAGCCTTTGAACCTCTTCGTCTTCCAGTAGGGGAGCAGGGTGTCCGCCATATAGTTGAATAAATCCTGCCCGGCAAACACGAAGCTCACCTCGTAGCGTTCGAGTATCGAGGTGACTATGTCTTTGCACAATTGAATCCCCTTGCGAGGCTCCATCCGTCCGGAAAAAAAGATCACCGGCCTGTCGCCGGCGATATCGAACCTTCGCCCGAAATCTATCTGCTCTGCGGCGTCGAACAGCTCAAGATCGATCCCGTTGGGGATAACACGAATCGGCTTCCGGACGCCGAGCCTCGCGCGGGCCTCTTCGGCGAGAAACCGCGAGCAGGCGCTGTAAGCGCTGGCGCTTCGAAGCCCCAGTTGCTCCACAAAAGAACAGAATGTTATGTCCGCGCCGCGAAGGTCGTAATAGGGCATGATGAGCCGGGCAGGCGAATGAAGCTTTATTAGCGTCCTGACCTGCAAGAGATTGTTGACCAATAATCCTTCGGCCCCGCACTCCGGCATCTCTATGAGATCGTATCTATTCCTGCTTATCAGGGCCTTGAGGCCACGGTACATGCTCAAGGCATTCTCAAGCCGGTTTTTAGTCCACCAGAGGCGGAGCTTGCCAAGCGGCTTGAAGCTGCGCATCAAGCCCCCGTCGCTTCGAAAGCGATAGACCTTAACGCCGTCGTGCTCCTGAACCCGGAGATCAGTGGGGTCTGTCGCCCCGGCAAGGACGTCGACCTCATGACCGAGCTTGACCAGCGCGCGCGCCTGATAGAAGGTGTACGTGCCGATCCCGCCGAACCCGGTCTCCGGCGGGTATTCGAAGGATAACAGCGCAATCTTCATAGCTACATCGATTGTGAAAATACTTCTTACGCAGAGGATCGCAGGGGAATTATTTATACTCTGCGATCCTGCGGCGTCCTCTGCGGTAAATGGCTATCGGAAAATCCTGTCCTTTAAAACCCTCAAGACTCTCAACACAGGCCCGCGAGGGTATCTGAGTATCGCTCGCGCCCTGGCCAATCGCTCGCGCAGGGGAAACTCACTTGCGGCAAGCGAGCGGGCGGAGGCTGACTCGACAAACAGAACGATCTCTTTGGCATCACGGGCGAGCAGGTCCGGAAATCTCTCAAGTAGCTCTCGTCGCGCCCTCGCGTTGCCGTTGAGGTTCGTGATATGCGGCGCGGTATCGTTCCTGTACCGATGGTAGGCCAGGACTTCGGGGACGGTCACGGCGACCCACCCGGCCGCCATGACGGCGTTGAAGAGGTCCCAGTCGTCGTACCCGTGAGCCATCGCGGGTCGAAAGCTTCCCGCCTCAAGTAACGCCTCGGTCCGCACCGCGCTGAAGGGGGCCGCTTCATTTGCAAGCCACTGGTAGGGGAAGCCGGGGCAGGGTCTTATCACGACGCTCTTATCATATTTTGAGCGACGGGCCCAGCCTGAAACAATTCCAACCTCCGTGCACCTCTCAAGCGTTGACCCACA
>DASTET010000080.1:0-2580 GCA_035709445.1 Blastocatellia bacterium
CCTGTTAATCCTGTCTGTCTATCTATGTCTTTTGAGGCTCAAGCACCATCTGCGTCTGTGTGACGACCGCAACGAGCCGCCCGCTCTCTGCCGTCACGCGGGTCTGCCACACCATAGTGCGCCTGCCGCGATGAAGGGGCAGGCATTCACCGATCACTTTTGTGCCTGCCGGCGCGGGCGCAAAGAAATTGGTCTTCGACTCCAAAGTAGTAGTTGAGTAGCCCTTCTGACGGTTCATCACCGTCGCGCACGCGCCAAGAGTATCCGCAAATGCCATGATGGCCCCGCCGTGAAGTATGGCCGGCGTCGTGCAGATCTCTTCGCGGACGACCATCTCTGCAACCACCCGGTCAGGCCCGGCAGCAAGAAACTGTATCCCGAGCAGCCTGGAAAACGGCGGAATTCTCTCCTGTAACATGCCGACTACATCGATGTTTTCAGACATTAACCGGCCCTTCTTCGATCAGATTTCAGACACGGGAGTTCGCATACCGGTCCGTCTCTCGCGCGCGACTCGATCCCGCGGCCATAAGAGCTTCATAAAAACCGAACAGCGCCAGGGCTGTCAAGAGCAGCGCAGGCCCGACGATCTCAAGACCGAGGGACCGCGCAAACATCCCCACAGCGGCGGGCAAAAGCGACTGGCCAAGCACGGCTGCGGCTATTTGAAACCCGACCCCGTTGGCCGCGTGCGCCTCTCCCAGACGCGCGGGCGTAGTGGCGATGAGCGACGGGAAGATGGGCGCTGATGCAAGCCCTATGAGACCGAGCCCGAGAAAGCTCATGAGACTGGCCAGGTTGAGCCATATCATTGCAGCCCCCAGCGCGATTAAGATCATGCATGCTCTAAGCAGCGCGCGAACCGGCACAAATCCCACGACTATGCCCGAGAGCAGCCGCCCTGCCGTGAGACATCCCCAGTAGGCGCTCACCCACATCCCGGCTGAGCTCGCAGAAACGCCACGCGCTTCGGTAAACAGACTGTAGGCCCATGCCCCGGCTGCGGCCTCAAGACCGGTATAAAAGAAGAACACGGCGATGCTCAGCCACACGACCGGCAGCCGAAGCGTGCTGCGGTTTGAAGCGGCAAGCGTGCTCGCCCGCTCCGGCGCGTCCTGTCTGACGCCATCCTTCCACCACGCCCGCGTCAGGCCGAAACAGGCCGCGAGCAGCAATTGAAAGACGCCCACAATTACATAACCCATCTGCCAGGCGCTACCGGCTACGATCACGCCGGTCATAATCACGGGGCCGATCGTTGCTCCTACGCCGTAAAAAGCATGGAGCCAGTTGACCGTCCTCGCGCTGAAGTGTGTTGCGGCGTAGGTGTTCAACCCGGCGTCGATTGCTCCCGCGCCAAGCCCGGAGAGCGCGCCAAGCGCGACCATGACCCACCAGAACGGAGCCGCCGCATAACCGAGAAGGCTCGCCGCCGTCGCAAGACAGCTCAAAGCGAGCAGCGCCCCCACGCTCATGCGGGCAAGCAGGCGTCCGCTTATAAAGCTCGACAGCAGATAGCCAGACGTGAACATCACAAGCAGCGCGCCCAGCGCATCTATGGGCAGATCGAAGTAAGCGCGGATCGAAGGCCACGCGACCCCTAGCAGGCCGTCTGGCAGGCCGAGGCTTATGAAGCTCAGATAGGCAAGGGATACGAGTAGAAGATACGATCTGCGTTTCATCATCAGTTTAATGATCGTCAGATGAAAGAATATTCCTGGAATTGCGGCTGCGAGCAGCGCGCTGCTCGCAGCCGATTATTTCAGCAGATCGTATTTTTCGGGACCGACGAGCAGGAACATGGTCCCTCCCACGGTGTAGAGCGTGCGGTCTATGCTCCCCGGCAGGGCGCAGTGATAATCGCCCGGACCCAGCACCTCATCGTTGACGTGATACTCTCCTTCGAGCACGAAGCACTCTTCGGCCTCGTGATGCCGGTGGGCGGGCAGCGACGCGCCCGGCAGCAGTTTATAGAGCATAGTGACTCTGCGTCTCGTCTTATCGACGAACAGCCGCTTGACGTATGCGCCTTTCGATATCTCTTTCCACCCGCCCGCGTCGAAGCGCACCGTGATCGACTCGCCCAAGGATTCGCGACGACCGGCGCTTCTCTCTTCGGCCAGCTCAGCGAAGAGGCTTGCGCGGAGGCGGACGGGCGGATTTTCGGCAAGCGGGGCGAGTCCCAGCTTTTCAACGACGATCTGAAAGGCTTCGAGGTTCTCGCCGCACTCCTCGCACCCGCGCTCGATGTGCATTTCGAATTCGCGGGTTTCATTGCCGGAGAGAGCGCCGAGCGCGTAGAGCGCAGACCGCTCGGTCATCTCGGTTTCAGAATTATGATCTTTCATAGCTGCCTCTCCAGAACGGGGCTGAGCATCTCGCGCAGCTTCATCATTGCGAGCCGGGTGCGGGTCTTGACCGTCCCGAGCGGCTGATCGAGCTTTGCGGCTATCTCGTTCTGGCTGAGCCCCGAATAGTAAGCCAGCTCTATGACTGCCCGCTGTTCGGGCGGGAGCGAATCGAGCGCGGCGCGGACGATCCGTTGCTGCTCGGATATTATAGAGCTGTGTTCCGGATCGC
>DASTET010000081.1:0-3500 GCA_035709445.1 Blastocatellia bacterium
TATGTCGGCATAGGCCGCCGCCCAGAACCACTCGGTCTCACCTACGCATTGCTGAAGAAACTGCTCGACCTGGCGGTTGCCCGGAAGCCCCGTCAGCGGGTTTATGCTCTGGAGCGCGGCCCGGCGGAACATGGCATTGACATGGGCCAGCAGCTTCTCGAAAGAGAAGGGCTTGGCGATGTAATCGTCTGCGCCCGCGTCGAGCAGCCTGACTTCATCTATCTCGGCGGTCATCGCCGTCAGCATTATGACGGGGATGTGAAACGTGGAGATAGATGATCGTATCCGCGAAAGAATATTCCAGCCGTCAAGCTCCGGGAGCATCACGTCGAGCAGCACAAGGTCGTAGCCTTCCCCGCTCGTGAGCCGGTGAAGCCCTTCACCTCCCGCGAAGGCGACCGATACCTGATACCCTTCGTGCTCAAGCGAAGCCCGCAGGGCCTCGCACAGAAACTCGTCGTCATCTATGACAAGAATCCTCCCGCGCGGGAAGAGCATTCGAGAAATTTCAGCCGGTGTAAGAATACCCATGCTCCGTCTCCTATCCGGATGAAGGGGGGCGTTATTGCAGTAGCGTCTCAGAGTCTGCTGGTCGATCCTCAACTGCTCATCAGATCTTCGAAGTCTTCAAGGTTGGGAAGTTCTGAAAGATCGTTAAGCCCGAACTGGATCAGAAACTCTTTCGATGTCCCGTAAAGCATAGGTCGTCCGACGACCTGCTTGTGCCCGCGAGCTACTATGAGCCGCCGGTCTAAGAGCGTCTTTATCGCCGACGTGGATGATTTGCCTCGTATCTCTAGTATTTCGGGTATAGTGATCGGCTGTTTGTAGGCGATCACGGCGAGCGTTTCAAGCGCGGCCAGAGACAGACGGGCCGACGGCTGCGCTTTTAAATACCTGCGCACATACTCGCTGAACTCCGGGCGAGTCGTTATTCGATAGCCGCCCGCAAGCATGCGCATCTCAAGCCCGGAGTTTCGCTCGTCCAATTCCCGGGCGAGGCTCTCGCAAGCCGCCTTTATGTCTTCAACGCTCTGGCCATCAAGAATATCGGCAAGCTGCTTGACGCTTATAGGCTCTTCGGCCACGAATATTAACGCTTCGATTATCGGTTTCAGCTCTTCAATAGTCATGACGAATCAGGACCCGGGGACGACATCCTCCGGGAAAGCTTCGATATCCTCCCGCTTGATCAGAAGTATCTCACCGAACGTCTCAGTTTGCACGAGCCGCACGGCCAACTCCTTGACCAGCTCCAGTATGGACAGAAAGATCAGCACCAGCTCGCGGCGTGAGCGCGCCCGCTCGAATATCTCTCGCACCCTCACCTCTCCCGCCTCGGCGATGGTCGTTTTGATCTCGGCTATCTTCTCGGCGATGGTCATCTCGTCGCGGGCGATAGATATCTCGGTGATGGCGCGCTGCCGCTCAAGCACGTCCTTGAAGATTTCAAACAACTGAAAGACGGTTGCCGCTATCTCAGGGTTGTTCTTATCGGCCTCGGTCCCGCCGCGCGCGAACGCAGCCCGCTCTATCGTAGCGCGCTGGTGCAGCATGTTGGCAGCCGCTTTGAATTTCTGGTGTTCGAGCAGTCGATAGACAAGCTCTTTGCGAGGGTCTTCCGTCTCAGGCTCGATGTCGGGATCGCGCGGCAGCAGCATCTGTGACTTGATATGGATGAGCGTCGCCGCCATGACCAGAAACTCGCCCGCCACCGCTATATCAAGCTCTTGCATCGCCTGAAGGTAGCCGAGATATTGCTCGGTTATTCGCGCTATGGGGATGTCGTATATCGAGACCTCCTCTCTGCGTATAAGGTAGAGCAGAAGGTCGAGCGGCCCTTCAAAGGCTTCGAGCTTTACCTTGTATTGGTCCGAGCTTTCGGCGAACTCGCGCGCCAGTGCTTCTTCCATAGCCTGTTTAATGGACAGGATTTACAGGATTAACCGGTTCCTTTCGATCCTGTTAATCCTGTCTATCGCTGAATCCTCTCTTCAGTCCCAGCTCATATTTATGGCTTTTCGGACCTCGGCCATCGTGATCTCGGCTTCCTTGCGGGCGCGGGCGGAGCCCTGCTTTATGATATCGATGACCGCGTCAGTATTCGCGCGCAACTCGCGGCTGCGCGCGCCTATCGCGCCGTATCGCTCGATGATCGATTCGGCGAGCGCCCGCTTTCGGTCCACGCAACCGATCCGCGCGTTGCGGCAATCGTCGTCGAAGCGGTCCGCGACCTCCGCCCCCACGAAGAAGCGATGCATCTGGCACACGTCGCATATCTCGGGGTGGCCAGGGTCGGTGCGGCGTATTCGCGTGCGGTCGGTGATCATCATCCGCGCCTTCTCGCGTATGGTCTCTTCCGAATCGACCAGATAGATGGCGTTTCCGTAACTCTTCGACATCTTGCGCCCGTCGGTCCCGGGAAGCGTCAGCACCTCTGTGTGCAGCGCCTGCGGCTCGGGGAAGACCTCGCCGTAAAAGTTGTTGAAGCGGCGCACGATCTCGCGCGTCATCTCGACGTGCGGGGCCTGGTCCTTTCCTACGGGGACGTAATCGGCCTTATACATAATAATGTCGGCGGCCTGGAGCACCGGGTAGCCGAGGAAAGCGTAGTTGCCTATGTCTTTCTCGGTTATATTCTCGCGCTGCTCCTTGTAGGTCGGCACGCGCTCAAGCCAGCCGAGCGGGGTGATGGCCGAAAGTATCAGGTGAAGCTCGGCGTGTTCGGGCACGAGCGACTGGACGAATATGGTCGAGCGTTCGGGATCGAGCCCGGAGGCGAGCCAGTCGCTCACTACGTCGAGAGTGTTCTGTTTGATATGGCTCGTGTCGGCGTAGTCGCTCGTGAGCGCGTGCATGTCGGCTATAAAAAAGTAGCAATCGTACTCGCCCGAATCCTGAAGCCGGGTCCAGTTCTTCAGCGCGCCCTCGTAGTTGCCGAGGTGGAGATTCCCCGTAGGGCGCATGCCGCTTACTATTCTCTTTTTTCTCTCAGACAAATTCGATCCCTCTAGCTCCCGATCATAATAACGAATGGATGAAATTGATTAAGGGCCAGAATATAGTGCCGAAAACGCCGAGGTAGAGCAGCCCTATTAGCAACAGGAACCCGTACGGGCGTATCTGCGCATAAGCCTCGGCCATCTGGTACGGCAGAATGCTTTCGAGCACGTGGCTTCCGTCGAGCGGCGGTATCGGTATCAGGTTGAATATGCCGAGCGCGAGATTGAGCCAGAGCATTATGGAAAGCAGCTTCGTGAGCGGCTCCATGAATGCAGGCTGGCCCGGAAGCGGCGTAGCCATGCTGAAAAGATTGTTTGTCTTGACCGCGATGCCTGACGCGAGTATCACTTCGAGGGCGACGAAGGCAATGCTCAGCAGTATGAAATTGCTGATAGGGCCTGCTGCCGACACCCAGATATTGGCTTTGGTCTTGTCTCGCCAGAGCAGCGGGTTCGTCTCTACGGGTTTGGCCCACCCGAACAGCGGGATGCCGGTCA
>DASTET010000082.1:0-3760 GCA_035709445.1 Blastocatellia bacterium
CCAGCGGGAGGCGAAGCTATAGAGAGAGCGCCAGTAAATGAGACCGGCTACAGATCAACTTCAGGCCGCCGGGTATTGACGGCGCTTGCGGCGATGGCGATTGTCACTATAGGGCTGGCCGGCTACGTGTGGGTTACGAGAAATCCCGGCGACCCTTCGGCTAGAGCGTCGGTCCGCTCGATGGCCGTTTTGCCGTTCAAAACTCTTGGCGAGATTGAGCAGGAAGGATACTTAGAGCTAGGCCTGGCCGACGTCTTAATCACAACCTTGAGCAACAGCAAGGAGATAAACGTCAGGCCTACGAGCGCGATCCTAAAATACAACCGGTCGGAGCAGGACCCCATCGAGATAGGGCGCGAGATGAAGGTCGACGCGGTGCTTGAAGGGAGCATCCAGCGCGTCGATGATCGGATACGGGTGACGGTCCGGCTATTGAACGTAAATCAGCGCGCGCCGCTCTGGGCCGGAAAATTTGACGAGCCTGCCGAAGATATATTGAAGGTGCAGGACTCTATATCGAGCCGCGTGGCGAGCGCGCTGAGGCTGAACCTCGCAGGGGCGGACGGCGCCGCGCTTGCTAAGCACTACACAGATAACCCTGACGCATTCAACCTCTATCTGAAGGGACGCTTTTTCTGGAACAAGCGGACGGTCGAAGGTTATTGGAAGGCGATAGAGCATTTCGAAAAAGCGGTTGCACTCGACCCGGATTATGCGCTCGCCTATACGGGCATAGCTGACTCTTATGCATTGCTCCAGCAGCGGGACGCGCTGACTTCAGAGGAAGCCTTCCCGAAAGCCGAGCAAGCGGCCAGCAAGGCGCTTGCGATAGACGAGACGCTTGCCGAGGCGCATGCTTCGATGGGGCTAATAAAATCGATCTATCATATGGACATAGCGGGGACGGAGAAGCACCTGCGGCGGGCCATAGAGTTGAACCCCGGATATGCGCCTGCGCGCGGGTGGTATGGGCTGCATCTGCTGAAGACCAGGCGATTCGAAGAATCGGAAGCGGAGTTGAGGCGGGCGCAGGAACTGGACCCGACCTCGCTTAACGTGGCGATCTATCTCACGTGGCACTATTACTACTCGCGTCAGTACGACCGGGCGATTGAAGAGGCGAGAAAAGCTCTGGAACTGGAACCGGACACGCACACAGCCTATCTGGTGATCTCCTGGTCCTATGAGCAGAAGCGGCTGTACGATCACGCCGTCGATGCAGCCCTGACGCGCATGGCTATATTGAAGATGGAGCGAGAAAGTCAATTAAAGGCGGCATACGAGGAGAGAGGCATAGACGGGTTCTGGCGAAAGTACATAGAGGTCCTGAAAGAATGGTCGTTAGAGAGATCGCGCCAGGAATACGTGATCGCCAGATGCTACGCATTGCTTGGCAAGTATGATCTGGCATTGAAGGAACTGGAAGCAGTATACAGAGATCGGAGCGGATGGGCGAACTGGGCCGGGGCGGAGCCAGCGTTTGACGGCCTGCGGTCCGACGAGAGGTTTGTCGCCCTGCTGCGGAGGATGGGGCTTGTGTCCTGAGAGAAGCCTTCTGTGTGAGAACATATTCAACCACAGAGGACACAGAGGGCAGGCTCCGTCTAAGTCCTCTGCGACCCTCTGTGGTTCAATCCTTGCTCTCTCAAATCTATATCGGCTCAACCGGAAGGCGCGTGGCCTCCACTCTTACCGTGCCCGCAGAAAACAGGAAGTTGCCTGCCGGGTCGAAGAAATCGACCACGCCTGTGCCGCTCCACTCGTTCCCATTGTTCTCGAGTCTGATCTGCCCGCGCACCTTCAGATGACCGTTGAACTGCCCCTGGCCGTCAAACAGGAACTTGATGAAGGTGAGATTATAGGTCCGGTTTGCGGCGAACTGCCACGAGCCGTGACCGGGTGTGGCCTCCGACGGGCGGAAGACTGTGTTTGTTTCTACAAGTCCACCGTTTGAGGTGAAGGTTATGAGCTCGTCAAACGGCGGGGGCGGGGGCGGAGCGCCGGGGGGCGGCGGATCCGACGTGACGAGGACCCTCCACGACCCTTCTATTGATTTTCTGCCTGAATTCGCATTTCCCTGTGAAAGCGCGACGGCGACCAGGGCGAACACTATCACGGCCACAAAACAGATACTGACAAAAGCATTCCTTTTCATAATCGACTCCTCCTGAAGATTGACTGGACATGCCGAATTCTCCGGCGTTAGAATCGCCACAGCTTGAAGGCGGTCTTCCAAATCCGAACCCCTCAATGCTGGAAGGCGCGGGAGGAACCTTAGGCAATTCGAGCCTGAAATGTCGTTCTCAAAAGGTTCGCAAAAAGTCCGAAAAAGGTTCGCAGAATTATGGCAAGGCAGATCAATCACTTGTATGAGTTCGGATAGGTGACGCTTGACGCCACGAATCGTCTCTTGTACAGGGATGGAGAGCAACCCTCCATTCAGCCCAGGGTCATCGATACGCTTCTTGTGCTTGTCGAGTCTTGTGCTTGTCGAGAATGCTCACGCCGTTGTCGATAATGTTGAAGGTGAACGCTGCTTTTTATCCCGCTTCCTCCAAGATTAAGTCGAAGAAATATGAAGAGGACATAGCGCGAGAGCAAGCCAATACCAGAAATATATATCGCCGGTCCGGCCTCAAAGGGTTGTGGAGGCACTTTATTGATTCATCTTACAAGAAGAACGGCATCCTCAATTATTGCGCGAATCTATACTTTCACTCGCTGCTTGGCTAGAAAGAAGAGGCGCTAGACGCGCTCGAAAAAAGCTGCGAGCGTCGCGAGTTCATGCTCCCGTTTGTAAATATAGACCCGGTATTTGACGGTCTGCGCGCGGAGCCGCGCTTTCAGGCCGTGATGCAAAAGATGAAACTGGCGCGGTAAAAGTGTCAATCTCCCGCAGCGTTACCTCGCGCGGTTCTCTGCCATCATGATCGTCCTCACATTTGCCCTGTCGACGGGCGTGAGGTCCGAGTCTCTATAGCCGGGTCGAGGGGTGTACCAGTCTCTCGCCTGGAAGTAGAGCCGCACAGCAGGGACCTGGAAAGGGCGACCGTGCCGCGCATAGACCGTGTTGCGAAGCATCCGCAGCCTTCCAATCGGCAAGCCTTCAAGGTCGCTTTCCGTGAGCCGCTGATTTGCAAGTATCTTGTTTTCAGCCTGCCGCGCAATGGCCTCGGCTGAAGCCCGTCCCGGCTGGTCTGCTCCGGCAGGAGCGGGAGGCGGTCCGGGCGCGGGATTGCTGGCCGCAGGCGGCGACGGAAGCGGCGTCGGGTTGGCGGGCTGAGCCACAGGCGGCGGCGGAGTCGCTACGTTTCGCCCGGTGTCGGCAACAGACGCGCTCGGCTGTCTCACCTGATTCGTGTTGGCCGCGTCTGACGAAGCAGGCTGCGTCTGGGCCAGGACTTGCGAGCTTGAATTCTGATTGCTCGGCCCACCCTGAGTATTTGTATCGCCGTTGCTCAGCAACCAGAATCCTGCGCCTGCGCCGATCAGCAGCACGACAACCCCGATTGCAGCCCCCGCGATCAGGCCCGTGTTAGATTTTTTAGCCTGTAAGACCCCGGGCGCGGCTGCGCCTAGCCCCATCTCGCTCAGGCTCGCCTGTCGAGTAGGCGGCGGCATGCCTGATCCTCTCGCGGTCTCTGCCTGCGCCACCGGCCTCGTCGCCTGCCCGGATACGGCCCTTGCAAGGTCGCTTGCAAACTCTCCCGCATCCGCCTGTCGCTCGCCCGGAGCCTTCGCGAGCGCCCTCATTATCACC
>DASTET010000083.1:0-4173 GCA_035709445.1 Blastocatellia bacterium
CGTTTACCTCAATGACGGCGGGCCGGTGGTCTTCAATCACGTTGATAAAGACTATGGAGCAGTGACAAGGCCCGCGACAAAGGCTGGCAGCTTTCGCGTCTATCGTGGCCTGCAAGAGTTGCACGAGGTAGAGAACAAATCCGACTTGCCGAGCGATTTTCTGCGGGTCGAGTTCAAGACCGATCCCGTGAATGACAGAAGTCTAAAGGGCCGCTACTACCGCGAGGAGTACCCGGCGGGCGAGAATTACCGGAAGGTGCAGTTCGAAAACGAGCAGATACGAATTACGCGGCTGGTTTGCGCGCCCGGCAAAAAGCTCGATGTCGCAACAGGCTCAGGCGAACCGGCCTTGCTTGTGGCTTTAACACCTGCGCAGTTGAAGGTAGTTGCGAGCAAGGGTAAAGCTGAGCGGGTAACCCTCGGCCTGGGTCAGACTAGATGGATTGATGTGAGCCAGCAGCAACAGCTTGAGAATACCGGCAGCGCCCCGGCTGAGATGCTGCGTTTTGATTTCAAAACAAAGCCTCTCTCGAAAGAGGCGCTGGAAAAGAATAAAAAGCACGAGCATCCGAAAAACTGAGAGGTGATTGGGCGGAAGCTTGAGCGATTGTGTCTCGCAATGCCTCCTCTGCGGCAGATGGATTGTTCCGTTTCAGCCTGGCTATTGCCAACCTCTTTGAATCGCACTACCCTTTAGTAAACGAATCTTCGGATTCTGGAGATGTCATGTGCGAGATGGATGACCCGTTTGTAGAACAAATAATCGAGAGGCTGGCGGCCGAGCACTCGGAAGGAGTCCCGCGAGTGAGGAGGTATTGCGAAAGCGGCATAATGAAGATGAAAGAAGAAGGGGCAAGCGAGGAGAAGATATATCAAGAGATGAGCAGGCGAGTTAAAGATCTGCCGCCGTCAAAGGGTTAATAAAGGAGATTGGGGGACAATAGCGGACGGAGGGATCGTGTGAGCCATAAGCGCAAGCCCGAACGCTCAATCAAGCTAAATGTCATTCAGCCTAAATCCGTGCTCAACGCTTCCAACATGGGAGGCTACACGCTGAACCCGTACGCTGGATGTCCCGTAGGCTGCGCCTATTGCTACGTGCCTCACATGCGCCACAAGCAACTCGAATCGAGAAAATGGGGGACCTACGTTGATATAAAGGAGGGCGCTCCCGAGTTGCTTGACCGCCAGCTCGCCCGCCTGCGCAAGCCGGCCACGGTTTTCATGTCGACGGCGACCGACCCTTACCAGCCGGTTGAAGAGCGACTGCGGATCACGCGCCGAATGCTCGAAGTGTTCGAGCACCATCCGCAGCACGCCTTGTATATCCTTACAAAGCAGTCACTGGTCGAGCGCGATGCGGACATCCTTGCCCGG
Source organism: Blastocatellia bacterium (assembly GCA_035709445.1). Lineage (GTDB taxonomy): Bacteria > Acidobacteriota > Blastocatellia > UBA7656 > UBA7656 > DASTET01. The sequence continues at coordinate 1,378 of DASTET010000083.1, forward strand.
CTCCCGCGCGTTGCGGTCGGCATGAGCATATCGGTGATGGAGGATCGCCTCGCTTCGCTCATCGAGCCATGGGCCCCGGTGACGAGCGAGCGGCTCTCGGTCATTAAGCGATTAAGCGAGCTTCGAGTCCCGACTTACATCCTCTGGGCCCCGGCGATTCTGCCCGCGCCGACGAGTGATGATTTTATCCAGCGTTCGGTTGAAGCCATAGCTCGGACGGGGGCGCTCTCTCTTTCACTCGACAGGCTGAATTATCGCTCGCGCCAGCCGGAAGGCTTCTTTCGAAGGCTTATGCGGGAAGGGCACGCGCCGGCGACTGAAGCGCAGGTGAGACTGATTCTCGATGAGGCTGATCGTAGAGGGCTTGGTGCGAGGGTCGAGCTGGTCGAGCCTGCGCCGATTGAGGAGATTGCCCCGTTGCTTCCGTTTTGAGCCGGTGAATTCGGCGCTCGCGGCGCAATCCTTGTTTAACCTGTACCGGGGCCATTAAGTTCTCGGTAGGGACCGAAGAATTTGAACCGCAAAGAACGCAGAGGAAGGCAGAGGGAAAATATACCTCAGCCTTCCTCTGCGTCCTCTGGGGCTATATCGATTTCGGTTGTTAAGAATTCTCTTTTCAATGCCAGAGCTGAATGGCCCTTAACCTGTGCTCTGTACCTTATATGACATTGACGGTCCATGTAACAATGAGTATGCTAAATCTCGTTGGGAGCGAGGGGTGGATGATTCAGTAGCGGCTATTTTTCATCCTGGCCTCGCAAGTGAGCGGTCTTACTGGTTGAGCCTGTTTCCATAAGAACCTTGCGGATGCAATAGACGGTGGCCTTCACCTGGGGCTTGCTTTATTAATCTGCAAACCGGGACGGGAGCTAAGGCGCGATTGCAGACCCCGGATGTGAGCGTGTCGCCAGCAGGAGGTTGAGCCCCCATGATACCCCGCAGCTTTGAATACTTTTCGCCGCGCGCGCTGGACGAAGCCGTATCACTCCTCCAAAAACTAGGCTCAGACGCCAAGATTCTCTCCGGCGGCCAGAGCCTTATCCCTATGATGAAGCTGAGGCTTGCCTCGCCGCAGTACCTCGTCGATATCAACCGCATACCCGGTCTCGATTACGTCTCCGAGGAGGACGGCTTTTTGAGGATCGGCGCGCTGGCGAGGGAGAGCGATCTGGAGAATTCTCCATTAATCAAATCGCGATACCCTCTGCTTGCCGACACTACTGTGATGATCGCCGATCCGCTTGTGCGCAATCAGGCCACCGTGTGCGGCAATCTGGCGCATGGCGATCCGGCCAACGATCACCCGGCGACGATGCTGGCGCTCGAAGCCACGCTTCTTGCATATTCGCCGCGCGGCGAGCGCGAGATACCGGTCGTAGATTTCTTCACCGGACTCTTCTCGACCGATCTCCAGCCTGACGAGATACTCAAGGAGATAAGGGTCCCCGTCCCCGCGCCGTCGAGCGGCGGAGCATACCTCAAGCTCGAAAGGAAAGTAGGCGACTACGCTACTGCGGGCGTCGCCGTGCAGATCACTCTTGACGGCGCGGGCGTTTGCCAGCGCGCGGGCGTCGGTCTTACCAATGTCGGCTTCACGCCGATCAAGGCCGCGAAGACCGAATCCTTCCTCAAGGGCCGGGCGCTCGATGCCTCCGCTATCAAACAGGCGTCTGAGATTGCGGCAGGCGAATCTCAGCCCTTCGACGACATAAGAGGATCGGCTGACTACAAGCGAGACGTTGTTCGCGTTCTCACCGCGCGGGCGCTCAGGCAGGCGCTCGAACGCGCGAGGGGGGGGCTTAAGCTATGGCCAGGATCAACATCAGCGTAAACGTAAACGGAGTCGAGCGGCAGGCGGAGGTCGAGCCGCGACTGCTGCTCGTTCATTTTCTTCGCGAAGTGCTCCGTCTCACGGGAACTCACATCGGCTGCGACACGAGTCACTGCGGCGCGTGCACGGTCGTAGTCGATGGCCGGGCCGTCAAGTCCTGCACCATGTTCGCGGCGCAGGCCGACGGTCGCGAGATACTCACGGTCGAGGGGCTGGAGCGTGACGGCAAGCTGCATCCTTTGCAGGAAGGATTTTTTCAGGAGCACGGCCTGCAATGCGGATACTGCACTCCCGGCATGCTGATGACGGGATATGCGTTTCTCAACAGTAACCCCAGTCCAAGCGAGAACGAGATTCGCCATGCGATTTCGGGAAATCTCTGCCGCTGCACAGGCTACGTCAACATCGTCAAAGCTTATGAGTACGCGGCGGCAAAGCTGCGCGAGGGAGGCGCTTAAATCATGACGCCAAAAACACCCCCGGAGATCGGCGGCATCGGCCATTCAGTCAAGCGGAAGGAAGACCCGCGCTTCCTTCGCGGCAAGGGGACTTACGTCGATGACATAGTGCTGCCCGACATGCTCTACCTCGACATCGTACGCAGCCCCTTCGCTCACGCCTCTATCAAAAGCATCGACACCGCGAAAGCGCTGGCCACGCCCGGCGTGGTCGCCGTAATCACGGGCAAAGACCTGGCCGCTTATAACCTTCACTGGATGCCGACGCTTATGTCGGACACGCAGATGGTGCTCCCCGTAGATAAGGTGATGTACCAGGCGCAGGAGGTAGCCGCCGTACTCGCTACGGACCGTTACACGGCAGCCGACGGCGTAGATGCTGTCGAAGTCGACTACGAACCGTTGCCCGTAGTCGTCGACCCGTTCAAGGCGCTTGAGCCTGACGCTCCCGTTCTTCGGACGGACAAGCCGGACAAGAAGGACAATCACATCTGGCACTGGGAATGG
>DASTET010000084.1:0-2926 GCA_035709445.1 Blastocatellia bacterium
GGAATGGAGTTTGCCTGTTTGTACTCCGGCTGATTATGCCGGTCGGAACGTCCTCTTTTTGTACAAGAGGGCGTTGAAATCGCCCAGTTTTGATACATTGATCGGGCAGGATATCGAGAATGCAAAGTGCTGTTAGAAACCTGGTTCAGGCGACCTTGCTGCTCCTTATAATCACGGTCTTCGCTCAGACATCTTTTGGCTACTCGGTGCTCACGCATCAGGCGATAATCGATTCGTTGTGGGAAGATTCTATCGAGCCTCTGCTCGTGAAGAGATTTCCCGGCGCGTCGGCAGAGCAGTTGCGCGAAGCGCGGGCGCACGCCTACGGCGGGGCCATAATTCAGGACATGGGGTACTACCCGTTCGGCAGCAGGCTGTTTACGGACCTCGCGCATTATGTTCGTAGCGGGGATTTCATCGAAGCTCTGATAGCCGAGTCGCGCGATCTGAACGAGTATGCGTTTGCGCTGGGCGCGCTTGCCCATTACTCCGCCGACAATATCGGCCACTCGATAGGGACGAACCGCGCCGTGCCGCTCGTTTATCCCGAGCTGCGCGCCAGGCATGGGGAGGTTATCACCTACGCCGAGCACTCGTCATCTCACATAAAAGTAGAGTTCGGTTTCGACGTTTTACAGGTAGCGCGAGGCCGATATGCGCCCGAAGCATATCACGATTACATCGGGTTTAAAGTGTCAAAGCCCGTGCTTGATCGCGCATTCTTTAAGACATACAGCCTGAAGCTAAAGGACATATTCGGCAGCATGGACCTTGCGGTGGGCAGTTATCGCAAGGCGGTCAGCGACATCATCCCGCAGATGACGCGGGTTGCGTGGGAGGCCAAGAAAGACGAGATTCAGAAAACGACGCCCGAAATCACCCGCGAGAAATTCATCTATAACCTGTCGCGCGCCGAGTATGAAAAAGAGTGGGGGACCGAGTATAAGAAGCCGGGCTTCTTCTCGAAGGTGCTCGCCTCTTTTATCCGCGTACTGCCGAAGGTCGGGCCGCTCAAAGTCTTTGCCTTCAGAGTGCCCACGCCCGAGGCAGAGAAGCTTCTCATGGAGAGCTTCAACGCGACGCTCGACCGCTATCGCGAGATGCTCGCTCAGGTAAGATCGGGCAGTCTCGAATTGCAGAACAGGGATTTCGATACGGGACGCCCGACGCGCGCGGGCGAGTACAGGCTTGCGGACGAGGCTTATGCAAAACTGCTTGAAAAGCTCGAAGAGCAAAACTTCAAAAATGCCAGCCCTGAGCTGCGACAGAACATACTGGCGTTTTATAGCGACTTGAGCGCGCCCATAGCCACAAAGAGAGACAGGGATGATTGGCGCGAACTGTTACGCGCGCTGGACCGTTTGAAGACTGCGTCGTCGCAACAGGCAGAGACGGACCGTGAGTGATATGAGGGTAGGCGCTGTGAGAACTTGCTTAGTCTGAGTGAGCGACGTATAAAGAATGAAGCTGGGCGTTACCCTGACCAGTATCTCTATTACATCACCTCGATCTATCGGAGACCGAACATGAAACCACCACGCCTCCTCATCAGCATTAGCATACTGAGCCTGATCAGCCTGTCGTTCTTATCAGGCCCGGCTCAGGCCCAGGCGACCGACTCAAAGGCTACAATTCAAGAAGCAGAGAGATTCATAGCCGAAGCGGAGAAGACGCTTGCAGAACTCGGCGTAAAAGCGTCAAGGGCCGACTGGGTCAACAGCACCTATATCACTCCCGACACTCAGGTCATAGCCGCAGACGCAAGAAAGGATTACATAGCCACGGTCAAGGATCTGGCCGAAGCATCGCGCCGGTTCGAGGGGCTGAATATGTCTCCCGATCTCGAACGCAAGTTCAAGCTCCTGAGGCTGGCGCTCACGCTGCCCGCGCCCTCCAACCCTTCCGAACGCGAAGAGCTGACGAGGATATCGGTCGAGATGGAGAGCGCCTACGGCAGAGGTAAATACTGTCCTGAGGGCGAGAACGGAAACTGTCTCACCCTGAACGATATGGAACGGATAATGGCAGAGAGCCGCGACCCGCAAGAGCTGAAGAGGGTCTGGCTCGGGTGGCGCACCGTCTCGCCGCCTTACAGGGACGAGTATGCGCGTTTCGTCGAGCTTGCAAATAAAGGCGCGCGAGAGATGGGCTTTAAAGATGTCGGCGCAATGTGGCGGTCGAATTACGATATGGGGCCCGATCAGTTTGCGACAGAGATGGAGCGCCTCTGGTTACAGGTCAAGCCGCTCTATGATTCACTGCACCAGTATGTGCGCAAGCGTCTCGCGCAGAAATACGGCAACCAGATAGTGCCGGAAAACGGGCCGATCCCCGCGCACCTGCTCGGCAACATGTGGAGCCAGCAATGGGCCAACATATACCCGCTCGTAAAACCGGAGACAGGCGATCCGGGCTACGACCTGACCGAGATACTCAAGAAGAAAAATATCGACGCTAAAGAGATGGTTCGCTACGGCGAGAGGTTCTTTACCTCGCTCGGGTTCGAGCCGCTGCCAAAAACATTCTGGGAACGGTCGCTTTTTATAAAGCCGGCTGACCGCGAGGTAGTCTGCCACGCCAGCGCATGGAACATCGATAGCGTAAACGATGTCCGGCTGAAGATGTGTATCAACATAAATGCCGAAGACTTCGCAACCGTGCACCACGAGCTTGGACATAACTACTACCAGTTGGCCTATGCCGGCCAGCCCCCCCTCTACAAGGGGAGCGCCATCGATGCATTTCACGAAGCCATCGGCGACACGGTCGCGCTCTCGGTCACTCCCGAGTATCTGAAGCAGATAGGTCTGATCGAGGAGCTTCCCGATGAGAGCTCCGACATAGGGCTGTTGCTGCGGCTTGCGCTCGACAAGGTAGCGTTCCTGCCGTTCGGCTATCTGGTCGATCAGTGGCGGTGGAAGGTATT
>DASTET010000085.1:0-2847 GCA_035709445.1 Blastocatellia bacterium
GATGAGCCCTATCGCTACAAGGGGTACGAGGCCGAAGATCATCTGCCCGGCGGCAAGCACCGCAGGGTCGAAATGGACGCCGCGCGCTTTGATGAGGACGTTGGCAAAAGCGACGGCGAGCGCGCCGAGCACGATGGCCGCGCTGCCCCAGAGCGCGAGGCTGCCTCCGGCGCTCAACTGGTTCGAAAAGATCACCCCCACTCCGACCAGTCCCAGAAGCACGCCTGCAACCTTTGCGACAGTCATCCGCTCGGAGGGCAGGAAATAGTGCGCGACGCCCAGCCCGAAGAGCGGGATGGTAGCCTGTAACAGCGCGGCAAGCCCCGACGAGATGTGCTGCTCGCCCCAGAAGAGCAGCCCGTAATTGACCGTGAAGGCCAGAAACCCCGTCAGCGCGATCAACCCCCAATCGCGCCCGCTGCGCGGTATGGGAGAACGCCGCACGGCCACGATGCCCGCGAGCACCAGAAATGCGATAACGAAACGTATCCCGGCAAAACTTACCGGCGGCAGATCCTCAAGCCCGAGCTTGATGAAGAGCCAGGTCGATCCCCAGATGCAGGCCAGCACGATCCACACGATCACCGGCGCGGCATCTTTTATCAACACCGCATGCGCGAGCGGGCGGGCCGCGCCTTCGCAGTTATCACTCGCCTGCTGCATATCGCTCGCCGCCCTCCGGACCGTAGAAAATGACCCAGACCACCAGATCGTCCGTGAAGTTCTCGAAGCGGTGTACGAGCCCGGCAGGCGCAAACAGAAAATCGCCCGGCCCGAACCGGTCCCGGCTTTCGCCGTGGAGGAATTCGCCGCTGCCCGCTACGACGAGGTACGCCTCGTCGCGAGTGTGCGGCTGTTGCGGGTCCACCCCGCGCGGCGCGTAAATCTCTACGAGAAGGCTGCCGCGAGTGAAGACGGCGGCGAACCGCTCGCCTTCAGCGCCGGGCAGTCTCTCAAGCGCTTCACTCAGGCTTATCGCGCGTCCTTTCATGGCTCGCTTCTTTCAAGCACCTCTTCGCTCGTCAGGCCGTAGAGCGGCGGCGAAGGGATGTCGAGCATCGCTAGATAAAGATATATCTGGCCTCGGTGATGAGCTTCGTGCTCGACCATCGCTCTGAGCCATTTCCAGACCGTGATGGGCGCCCCTCCGGGGGTTGTGCATTTCTTGTAGAGGTCTTCGTCGCTCAGGCTGCGGAATATATGCATAGACTGCTCGTGCAGCCGATTGAAGAATTTCAAGACCTCGTCGTAGCCGTCGGCAAGCTCGCGACCGTGGCCGGGATAACGGCTGGGGCGCATCATCACGTTCTCGGCGTACATGAACCGCTCTATAGTGGCCAGATGCCTTATCAGGTCGCCGAACGTGAAGCGGCCCTCGCGGTATGTCCATTCGATCATATCGGGCGGTATGTGGCTTATCACCCTCAGCGTCCGCCCGCGAACCTTCTCGAAGTATTCGAGAAAAGTCTCGACTGTCGTTGCTTCCATAGCGATCATGATCAAACCCATCCTTCACGTTCGCGAAGCGCGGTTATCTGCGCCGTGTGATGCCGCCCGTGCCAGGCGTAAAGCCCCAGGTTCTTTGAGAGGCTTACCACGCCTATCTCCGGGTGGCGAAATGTACGGTCGAAGTCCCTGACCGTGAGCGACCTGAGCAGAGCCACCCACCGCTTGTGGAGCGATTCGAGCAGCACAAGCGACACCTCGACCGGGGCGGTGCGTCCGTCGGCAAGCTCGGCCCAGAGGTCTTCATGATAAGGCTTGATCGTCGGCTCCTCTTCCGTCAGCGCAAGCTTGAACCTGATATAGCTGTTGAGATGGCTGTCGGGCACATGGTGCGCCACCTGGCGCACGGTCCAGCCTCCCGGCCTATAGGGCGTATCGAGCTGTTCCGGCGATAGCCCCTCGACTGCGGCGCGAAGAAGCGCAGGCGCTTCTTCTATCTCGTCGATAAAGCGGCGACGGTCATCTTCGCTCACTTCCTTTTGAAAATCGAACTTTCCTACCGGGTATCTCAAGTCCATGATCGAATTTCTCCTGTCTGTTATGCGCTCGCCTTTTGCACCGGGTCCTGCTTCAGAAAATCATTGAACCGCTCGATCGCCTGCGGGAACCGGTCGCCGCTCGCCCCGAACCCAAGCCGGAAATGCGAGGCCATCTTGAAGCAATCGCCCGGCGCAAGCAGCACGCCGCGCGCGGCAAGCGACTCGCAGAATCCTCGCGCATCCTGATCTGAGATGAGCCACGGAAAGGCGGTCATACCGCCTGGCGGGCGGACCCATCCGAACAGGCTCGCGTGGTCCGACATGAACTGGTCGAGCAGATCGAGGTTCGATCTCAGGACCGCTCGCGCCCGGCCGAATATCTTTTCGCGGTTGCGCACGGCGACCGCGGCCATCGCCTCGCCTACCGGCGTGTTTGAGATCGTAAAGTAAGAGCGCGCGTCGAGGTACTGCTCTATCCTCTTTGCATCCCGCTCGACGATCCAGCCCACGCGCAGCCCGCTCAAACAGAATGATTTTGAAAGATCGCCGAGCACCGTTGCGCGTTCGAGCCTCGCGGCAGACCGCGTCTCCTGCCCGTGATAGATCGGGTGATATACCTCATCGACTACGAACTGTATATCGCGCTCCGCGAGATGATCGTGCAGCGCGGTCATCTCGTCATCCGAGATGGTAGCGCCCGTAGGGTTGTGCGGGGAGTTTACGAGCACGAGCTTTGTGCGAGAGTCGATCATCTCTTTTATCTCGTCCGGGTCTATTCGGTATCCGTTCTCGCGCTTGAGCCGGTAAAACCGCGTCTCGACTCCGAGCGACTCCGGAAGCGCATACATCGTAGGAAAAAATG
>DASTET010000086.1:0-3291 GCA_035709445.1 Blastocatellia bacterium
GATCTGGCGGCGGTCGTCGAACACGCCCTGCCCCTGAGTGTAGACTCTCAACCCGTCGCCCTCCGGCATAGCTATGCAGGATTCCGGCTCAAGGAACATGTGCTCGATAAACTGGGTCTGAAAAGTATGAGTGGCGATGTGCGCAGAGTTTTTGAGAGCTTCATCGACATTGCCGCGATTGATCTCGGAACGGCTAAGCAGGTTGCCCTTCTTATGAATCCTGGGGGCATCGGGGCGGAGCGCGGCTTCCGGGTCGGTGACGGGCTCGCGCACCTCGTATTCGACCTCTATGGCCCGGGCCGCTCGGCGGGCGGTCCGGCGGTCGACGGCGGCGACGGCGGCGAGCACGTCGCCCACGTAGCGGGTCTCTTCGCCTGCCGCGACAAATACAGGCCAGTCTTTATAGATCAGCCCCTGATATCTTTCGCCGGGCGCGTCTTCGGCGGTGACTATAGCGACGACGCCTTCGATCTCACGGGCCTTGCCGGTGTCGATGCGCTTTACCAGCGCGCGAGGATGGGCCGAGAGCAGGACGGCCCCGTGCAGCATGTCGGGGAACTTCAAATCATCGATGAATGGTCTTTCGCCGAGCACGAGCTCGCGGCCTTCGTAGCGCGAAGCGGATCTGCCCACCCGACCGCTTTCGTCCGTCTGTGGGGCGGGCTCGCCTTGAAGAATCCGTGAAGCGAGCTTGATCGAATCGACTATCTTGACGTACCCGGTGCAGCGGCAGTGATGCATGCTGAGTATGCGGTTGATCTGCTCGTCGGTTGGCGAGGGGGTCTTGTCGAGGAGGTTCTTGGCTCGGACGACGATCCCCGGGGTGCAGAACCCGCATTGGAGACCGCCCGCCGCAAGAAAGCCGTCGGCGAAAGCCTCGCGCTCGCGCTCGCTGAAGCCTTCGAGGGTCAGCACAGATTTTCCGGCGACGCTCTTTGCGGGGACGGCGCAGGAGACGACCGCGCGGTCATCGATTATCACTGTGCAGCAGCCGCATTGACCTTGCGGGCTGCACCCGTCTTTAGGCGAGATCAATCCGAACCGGTCGCGCAGCAGATCGAGCAGCGACGATTCGTCGTCGATGGCGACTGATCGGGAGGCGCCGTTGAGAGTGAATGCGATCTGAGTCGTCATACTGCGGCATTCTACCACAGATCGGAAGCCTCGGATGAGCGCCCAATCACCGGCGCAGCGCGGAAATAGGAGGCGCGGTTATTTCCCTTCATCCAGGCTACGAAGCGATTCACATGCTCAGTTAGATAAGGACTCAGTTGGGCCAGAGTTTCGTCTTTACAGTTAAGACCCTCCTGCGCCAGTTGATGCGGCAGCCGCGTCAAGGTTTGCACATTATGAAAGATCGAGCATCTGGCCGCGACGTGGTTGAACTTGATGAGCTTTATTTGTTCATCACGATCATTTACACTCGAACTGCGGCGGCTGAATGCAGCCGGGCAGCAGATACAATAACAGATGTTGTCATACCTGATGATCCTCTCCCCAGCCAGTCTCTTTGGAGGTGACAAATGGATGCCAGGAAAACATTGAGGGTCGTGCTCTTCATTTCCCTTATCAGCGTCAGTGTGGCGAGCGCGCAAGAACCGCATCAACATCAGCATGACGCTACAGAAAAACTCGGAGAGGTCAGCTTCCCCATCTCTTGCCGCCCGACCGCACAGCAGAGATTCAATCGCGCCCTGGCCCTGCTTCACTCATTTCAGTATGTCGAGGCGGAGTCGGCATTCGCTGAAATCACGGCGAGCGAGCCCGACTGCGCGATGGCCTGGTGGGGCGTGGCGATGAGTCTGTACCACCCGCTTTGGGTGCCGCCGTCTCCGGCGGAATTGCAGAAAGGCCGGGAAGCAATAGGGAGAGCAGCAACCGCCGGCGCGAAGACAAGGCGCGAAAAAGAGTACATTGCGGCTCTCGAGACTTTTTACAAAGGCGCGGACAGACTCGGTCATTGGGAGCGCGCTCGCGCTTACGCCGCGGCGATGGAGGGAGTTTATCGGCGCTATCCTCAAGATAGGGAGGCGGCAATCTTTTATGCGCTTGCGCTCAACGGCACTGCGCCTGCAAGCGAAAAGAACATGGCCAATCGCACCAAAGCCGCGCAGATCCTCTACCGCGTCTGGCCGCACGAGCCGGATCATCCCGGCATCGCGCACTACCTGATTCACAGCTACGACTATCCCTCGCTTGCTCGCCTGGCCCTGTCGGCTGCGCGGCGGTATGCCAGGGTCGCGCCTTCATCGGCGCACGCCTTGCACATGCCTTCGCACATCTTCACGCGGTTGGGGATGTGGCCGGACTCGATTCAATCGAACATAGCCTCTGCCGCTGCCGCGAAGGCCAAAGCGCAGCCGGGAGGGGCTACGCACGATGAACTTCATGCAATGGACTATCTGATGTATGCCTACCTTCAAGGCGCGCAGGACGAACAGGCGAAAAGCATCCTTGATAAGGCGCTGGCCTTCAGCAGGGCTGATGAGGTGGTCTTTCAGGTGGCTTTTGCCTGGACGGCCATCCCCGCACGTTTCGCGCTCGAGAGACGCCGCTGGAAGGAGGCTGCCTCACTCACGCTGCACCCGGCCGAGTTCCCGTGGGAGCGCTTCCGATATGCCGAGGCCAACCTTTATTTCGCGCGTGCGGTCGGCGCCGCGCGCAGCGGTGATGTTGACGGCGCGCGGCAGGAGGTCGAAAAACTGGCCTCAATTGAAACGGCGCTCAGCGGAGCCAGCGCCGGATATGACTGGGCGAAGCACGTCCGGATTCAGCGCCAGGCCGCCGCAGCCTGGCTCGCGATGGCAGAAGGCAGGACCGGCGAGGCCGAAGCGTTGCTGCGCGCGGCGGGCGAACTGGAAGACTCGACCGACAAACATCCCGTCACACCGGGCGCGATACTGCCGGCGCGTGAGATGCTAGGAGATTTGCTGCTGGAACTCAAGCAACCGGCACAGGCGTTAAAGGAATACGAGGCCGTTCTTCAGACTGCGCCGAACCGATTCAACAGCCTCTACGGGGCGGCGCGAGCCGCCGAGCTTGCGGGCAACCGGCAGAAGGCCCGGGCTTACTACAAGAAACTGACAACCGTCAGTCGCCACGCCACCGGCCGCAGGTCTGAGCTTCAGTTGGCGAAAGAGTATCTGTCAAAGAACTAAACCACTCTGCACTGAAAGTGCAGAGGTTTTCCTGGGACTGAAAGTCCTCTTACTCAAGTATGATGTTGTTATTCTCCCGATTGCTTCGATCTCGATGGTGTTCTAGATATTCTTGCACCATCTCTTCGGTTAT
>DASTET010000087.1:0-6581 GCA_035709445.1 Blastocatellia bacterium
TTCTGTCTCGATTACGTCGTCACTCTGGACGGCGACGAGCAGGCTACTATCATGGTCGAGCTTCAGCAGATGCTGCTTACCGTCAAGAACCAGGTATATGATTACTACCTTCAGGCGAAGCGAGATGTAAAAGCGGCGGTCAGCTACCTGCTGATCGACCGGAGCTGGGGCGCGGGAGAGATACTGAAGATCGGCGGCGTTCTCTTTGCAGGATCGCTCGTGATCATCGGGCTGTGGGTCGTGGTGTCGTACGCAAAGCGACCGATTGCGGCCACAGGGTACGGGCCCTGGTGGCATCGTATGTTCATACTGCCGATGTGGCGAAGGAGGCGGCTTGCGAAGGGAGATCATCGAGCAACGGCCGTTCTTTTTTATGAACAGATGCTTGCGATAGCCGCGCGCGGCGGGCTGGTCAAAGACGCCTCGCAAACGCCTGTCGAGTTCGCCGCCCGGACGGGGCTCGATCAGATACGCGAGATCACCGACCTCTACAACAAGGTCCGGTTCGGAGGCGCGAAGATCGGCGACCTCGATGCCCGCCGCATATCAACCCTCTTATTCGAGCTGAAACGCTCCGTGCGCGCCAGATAACGCTGAGCGGCATGGAATCGGCTCTGGGAGCCAATTTCGGGTGCCAGGGCTGCAATCGATATGGCGCTCACACCCTCGCGCGCATCTCACATCCAGCGGCGTCTTTTAAGTTTGACAATCGAGACCACCGGGACTTAGCATACATCGCGTACAGGAAGGGTCACACTGCATGAAGATCTACGATGTAACGGTCCCCATTTCAAAAGACCTCGTAATTTATCCCGGCGATCCACCCGTAAAGATCGAGCGCAAAAGCGTGATCAACAAGGACGGGGCAAAGAGCAATCTGAGCCGGTATTCGTTCGGATCGCACACGGGCACCCATATCGATCCGCCCGCCCATTTCATCGAGGGCGGGGTGACCGTCGACCGGCTCCCGCTTGAGCTGTTGATCGGGCGGGCCCGCGTGGTCGAGGTGACCGCGTCGCGCATCGACGAGGCGGTGCTCGAAGAGTTCGATTTCACGGCTGACGTGCGTGTGCTCTTTAAGACTCGCAACTCATACCTGTGGGGCCGCAAGGAGTTCGTCGAAGACTTCGTGCATATAACGCCGGGCGCGGCGCGATACCTCGTAAACGAAGGCATAAAGGTTGTCGGCATAGACTATTTATCCGTAGAGAAGTACGGGGCCGAAGAGCCGGAGACGCATCTTACGCTGCTCGGAGGCGGCGCTCTCATCATAGAGGGGCTCGATCTGCGAGAGGTTGAGCCGGGCGATTATGAGATGATATGCCTGCCTCTCAAGGTCAAGGATGGCGATGGCGCGCCCGCTCGCGTGGTGCTCCGCCAGTAAGGTCGCCCGAATATCTGTCTGCCTGCGCTTATCATGAACGAAACCGATCTCATCAAGTTAGCATCAACCTACAGGGTCTTCGCGCAGTTGTATGCGCAGTCAGCCGAAACGGCAGTCAGAGCAGCCGAAGCGGTCATAATGGGCGGCATCAAGCTGATCGAAGTCACGCTCGCTACGCCGGGCAGCTTTCGCGTCATATCGGACCTGAGCCACAGCTACGGCGACCGGGCTACGGTCGGAGCCTGTTCTGTTATGGCATACGATCAGATCGACCGGGCAGTCAAAAGCGGGGCGCAGTATATCTCCATGCCTCACACAAGCCCGACGCTCATCGATACCTGTCGCCGCCACCGGGTCCCCGCGATAATCGGGGCGCTCACGCCTACCGAGATAACAGCCGCGCTCTCTGTGGGCGTGGCGCTAGTTTCGATCTATCCTGTAGCCGCGCTTGGCGGTCCGGCTTACCTGAGCAGTCTCACTTACCGCATGCCGGGGGCCCGGCTTGTAGTCGGAGGCGGGGTCGGCCCGGATAACATAGTCGCCTACTTCAACGCGGGCGCATTTGCCGTAACGGTCGGAGGCCACCTCTTCACACACGGCGACCTCCAGACCGGAAACTACACGGCAATAGCCGAGCGCGCTCGCGGCATAATGCAACTCGCGGGAACAGTCTAGCGAGTCAAAAACGGTCTGGCGAGTCTGGTGAGTCGCGAGTCTGGCGAGTCCCTTTAAAGAAAGACATCGCTTTACCAGGTGATTGCCGGTAATCAGCACGGCGAGGAGCAGGACGCGCTAGACTCTCGACTCGCCAGACTCGCCAGACTCCTCATGGCCTGCGGTTCTTCAGGTCATCATCTGTAAGCGTCGGCGAGCCGCGTCCTGCCGGCCTGCGCGGCCCGGCTGCGGGCGAAGACGAGATTCCATAACGGTTGGGCTTGCTTGTTGCCAGTGAATTGAGGGCCGCAAGCGCGATCTCGGTAGGGACTCGCATCTCGAAAAGAAACCCGTCATCATCAGACATCATCGATAGCGCGAGCGGAGACGACGCCCGCTTTGCCGCTCCCTGCGAGGTCGCCTCAAAGAGCCTCCCCGAAACCGCGGGCGACAGGTACGCCTGCAACATCCGCGGGCGAGGATCGCCCATTGCCGAGCTGTATTCGGGGTTTGAAGCCAGAGAATTGTTGAGAGCGTGCGAGTCGAGAGCGCGGCGGATTTCGCCTGCGGTCCCGCCTGCAAGCAAGAAGCCGCCGGTTATCGTGTAGGCCATGTCTTTGCGATGATGAATCGTCGCCCCGCGATAGGCGAGCTGCGCGAAGGGTTGAGAAGCGCGGCCACCCTTCGGAGAAAAGAGCCGCGCGAAGAGCCTCTCGAATTTGAGCGGGTCTCGGACCGAAAGCATGAGCAAGAATCGCGGCGAGGAGCTGCCCGCCTGCCGGGGAGCGGTCGCGGTTCGCTTGCTCGCTGCGGGGCTTGACTGAGGCTTTGAGCGGACCATATCGCCAAACCCCGAAAGGCTTATTGCCACTTCGCTTCCGAGCGTGGGGATAAGGTCGTTTTTTATGCTGAAGCCGAGCCCGGCTTCGGCCATTGCTAGCAAATCTGCCGATCCTGTCATCGGGGTCGCCTGCTGATTGCCCCGCGCCGTCGGGGCCGAGCTTAGAACCATTGCGAAAAGCGACTCAATCGCCTCGTAGAGCTTCTCCCAATCGATCATCAGGTCGATGAATATCTCTGTATCCGGAGCGGCAAAGCTGGCGGCGGAAAGCTCTCCCATACGGGCCGCCGACAGAATCGATGAGAACAGCCCTTCTTTTTTCTTGTTGCCATAAATGGCGAGCGCGCGAAGCCTCGTGGTCTCTGCCTCTATGCTTCCGCCGATAGCGATACCGTAAGGCATGCTGCCAAGAGCGGCGAGCATCCCTGCCGTGTAAGCTGCTCCTGAAACGGTATTGTCGCCGCCGGTCGCAGCCCAGGGCATCAAAGATGCCCCCGTCTCGATGTAGGCAAAGAAAGGATCATCCGAAAAGCGCGACCGCGCCTTGACGAACTCGGTGTCGTCGGCGAGCGTCGAGGCCGCGCCGCTTTCCAGCATGCGGTCGATGCTGGCGCGAGCGCCTGCCAGCACCCGCCGGTCCCGGAGCATTACTACAGGCCCTGCTGCGTCGCCCTGTCCGGGGCCGGAGTCGAGAAGTCGCTCGATTTCTGTCTTGAGCCTTTCGGCATCAGCCGGGCTCGCCGCCTCGATCAACAATGCGAGGCCGTCTGCCGCGTAACCGGCCAGCGCGAGCCGCGAAGCCGAAAGCGCGTCAAGGTTTCTGAGAGCAAAACCTGCCAGCTTGCTCTTCTCAACGCTCCTGCCGCCCAATGAAAAGAGGCCCGCCAAAGAGTCTGAAGCCCCGAGCGCGCGGGCAAGCTGCGCGAGCCCTCCATTGCGCGCCTCGAAATAGAACTTCAAGCCATCGCGCGGAACCATCGCATCCAGGGTCGCGGTTTCTGAGCTATCGAGACTGCTTCCGGCGATGCTCTTTGATACGGACGCCGGTTGCAGGCTTACTCGGCGCGGGCGGCTATCGATAGTTTGCGAAGAAGCGCCCTGAGCCAGCAGTAACGCGATACAGAGCGAGATGGATGCGAACGAGGGTTTGGCTTTCATTTCAAGACTCCAGTAAATGAGAGATTGATCTGTTTACTATTTTCGGAGGTCCGGAGGGGCAGATCAGCGATGTAGCGCCAGAATGATAACACAGCCTTAATGGCCCAAAAACAGTAATCTCTTGCAGGGGGTTACTGCCCGACCGCGTGCACACAAACACCAAATCGTTTGATTTTTATAAGGCAACCTTTTCGCCTATCGGTGTAACTTGCTGGTAACAATGACACCTACAGACGCCTGCCTGGTCGGCAGACAACGGCACGACGGTTGCCCTATATAAACGCGACGGCAGGTATGCCGCACAGAGAAGAAGAATGGGAGGATGTGTAAGATGGTTAGGATTAATAGAAAATTGACAGTCATTGCCCTGAGCCTTGTCATTATGCTTGCCGCAGTCGCGCCTGCGAGCGCGCAGTCGAGATACCGTGACAGATCGGGCTTTGGCGGCAGCATGTCGACTAAGGAGAAAGTCCTCACAATCGGCGGCGGCGCGGCAGCCGGGGCTATCGTAGGCGGGTTGCTTGGAGGCAAGAAGGGCGCAGTCATCGGCGGGTTGATCGGTGGTGGCGCGGGCACAGGCTACGTCTATATCAAGGGCAAGCGCGAACAGGATCGGTACGAGGACCGCTACAGAGGTCGCTACGATGATCGCAGGTATCGTCGTGTGTACCGCCGCTAAATCGAAACGGAATAGGCTGCTAAAATTCATCGCAGAGGACACGAAGCGCCAGAGAGGAAGAACAGAAACACTCTCTGTAATCCTCCGTGTCCTCTGTGCTTGATCTGGTTATCATAGTTTCGCCTGTCAGACATCGGTGCTAGAATCCGTAGCTGATGTCGCGCAAATCCTCAAAACTGGTTTTGGCGCTCATCGCAATCGCAGTCGCGGTTGCAGCCGGCCAGGCGCTTGAAAAGAAGCGCGTGGCCGCTCGCGGCGACCTTGCAGGCTCCGGCGAAATACTACAGTTAGTCACCTGGGAGGCTCATAACTCTTCGTCCAATTCTCCTCATCACCAAACAGCACATCTGGCAGTCGAAACGACGGGCCGCGACAGACGCACGATCTGGCAGGTCGACGGGGGCGACACCTATTACAGAATCGATTCGCTAAGGATTGCAGACCTGGACGGCGATCGATTGCCCGAAATAATCGGCCTCTGGCGAGTAAGCCCCTCTGAGGGCGCGCTCAGGCTCTTTCACTGGGAGAGAGCAAAAGAGACCTTCATCGAGGTCTCGTCAATAGACGAGCTGAAGGGCGTTCGAAGCTATCGCATAGTCAATGGTCGTCTGCTTGTCTATTTGTCTTCATCGTCATCTGCTCCCCGCCCGTACGAGCTGCGCGGATCGGAGCTCCTGTCGACCGACCAGAGGAACAGCGAGGCGCGCATGCCGGAAACAAAACAGGAAGAGTCGGGTATAGAAGGAGTCACGGAGATCAAAGCGTCGCCGCCCATCACTCGCGAGAACGATCCTGAGCCGGAGGCCCGCCCCTTCCAGACCAGTCTGGGCATCGTTACTAAAAACGAAGGGCGGGAAGTCGCCCGCGTTCAAACCGGCTCCGATGGCCGGTTTCGCGTCCATCTCCCGCCGGGCGAGTATATAATTCGCCCGCTAAGGACGACCAAGATAGGCAGCCCTCGCGCGAGCGATCATCTGGCTAAAGTCTCTCCAGGCCAGTTCATCTTCGTCAGGATCACTTTCGACAGCGGCCTGCAATAGAGTCTAGAGGAACAGTCTAGCGAGTCTGGCGAGTCTGGCGAGTCTAGCGCGTCCCGCCTGTGACGGTGATGGCTACTTTGCATTATCTGCTTTAAGCGATGTCGGTCTTTAAAGCGACTCGCTAGACTCGCTAGACTGTTTTTTGATTATCGTTTTCAGCAGCAGGCTCTTTAGCTTTATCTCGTCGTCGCTCTGGATTCCGAGCTCGGCGGCGTAGATGGGGATGTCTCCGTGGCTCAGACCTTCGAGGCGGACCGCGTCCTTCCCTGTGGTGATTATGGCATCGGCCCCTTGCTCTCTCGCCGATTCCATTACGCGGTCGAGGTCTTCCTGGGTAAAAGCGTGATGATCGGCAAAGAAATTCTCGCCCGTGATGTTCATGCCCGTTTGCAGTATGTCTTCAGAAAATGCCGCCGGGTTGCCGATGCCGCACATAAGGGCCACGTTCCAGCCCGAGAACAGGCTGGCTTCGTACTCCTCGCCGGTGGCCAGGTGTCGCAGCCGAGTTATCGATGAGTACAGGTACAGCACGGGAACCGCGTCGCCGCAAAAATATCTTATTATGCTGAGCGTCTGGCCTTGATCGAACGGCCTGTCGGCGCGAGTGATTATCACAAGGTCCGCGCGCCTGATGCCGTAGAGCGGCTCGCGCAGCCGCCCGAAGGGGGCCATCTCGAAGCCCCCGAACGGGTCCATCGCATCGATCAACAGGATATTGAGGTCTCGGGCCAGGGCGAGGTGCTGATAGCCGTCGTCGAGGATGAGTGCCCGCGAGCCGTATTCCCGCTCGGCAAATCGCCCTCCATCATAGCGGTCGCCGTCGAT
>DASTET010000088.1:0-7594 GCA_035709445.1 Blastocatellia bacterium
CAGCGCTTTTAGCGCTGGTTCCAGGTGACGGCGCGTATCTAAGCGCGCTTGAGCGCGCTTACCCTGATCAGGCTTTAGCCCTGTGGCTAAAGCCTCAAAGAGAAGGACGCTGAAGCGCCCTATTGATTAACCGGCCCAAGCAAACCAGTCCTAAAAGGACTGGCCTATCTGCCTTCGGCAAGCCCGATAAATCGGGCTGCCCATAAATTGGGCTGCCGATGAATCGGGCCGCCCATAAATCGGGCTGCCCATAAATCGGACTACTAATGAATCGGACTGTCAATGAATCGGGTTGCCGATAAATTGGGCTGCCGATGAATCGGGCTGCTATAGTTACTTTCACTTTTCACTTTTCACTCTTTTAGTATGCAACCGATCAAAGAGATCGATATATTGTGGATCACGGCGGCGCTTGGCTGCGATGGCGAAACGATAGCGATGACCGCCGCCACTCAGCCGAGCATCGAAGATATACTTCTTGGGGCCATGCCCTGGCTCCCAAAAGTGAATCTTCACAACCCCTTGCTCGCTTATGAAGTCGGCGACGAGTTCATGAATTTTTTCTATCGCGCCGAAGAAGGCAGACTGGAGCCCTTCATTCTCGTTATCGAAGGATCGATACCCGACGAGACGAACAAGGCCGAAGGCTACTGGGCCGCGTTCGGCACAAACAAGGAGACGGGCCAGCCCATCACGACCAGTGAATGGATCGACCGGCTGGCCCCGAAAGCCTGGGCGGTGATCGCGGCAGGGACCTGCGCGACCTATGGCGGGATTCACGCGATGGGAGGAAATCCGACCGGGTGCATGGGGCTTGCCGATTACCTTGGATGGGACTGGCGCTCGAAGGCGGGCATCCCGATCATAAACGTGCCGGGCTGTCCCGTCCAGCCCGACAATTTCATGGAGACGGTGCTCTATCTGCTCTACTAGGCGGCGGGGCTTGCGCCTATGATCCCGCTCGACGACCAGCTCCGCCCGACCTGGCTTTTCGGCAAGACCGTGCACGAAGGCTGCGACCGCGCGGGCTACTATGAGCAGGGCGATTTTGCGACCGAGTACGGCTCGCCCAAGTGCATAGTGAAGATCGGCTGCTGGGGGCCTGTCGTGCAGTGCAACGTTGGCAAGCGAAGCTGGATGGCGGGCATCGGCGGGTGTCCCAACGTCGGCGGCATCTGCATAGGCTGCACGATGCCGGGGTTCCCGGATAAGTTCATGCCGTTTATGGATGAGCCGCCGGGCGCGCGGGACTCTTCGGGCGCGGTCAGTCTTTACGGCAAGGCAATCACGGCGCTGCGCAGCCTTACCAACTCGACGCTCAATAAAGAGCCGAAGTGGCGGCACGCGCGCCCCGAGTTGACGACCGGTTATCGGCCAAGGACCTATTGAGGAAAGGAGCGAGCAATATGGCTACAATGACAGAACCGGGGACAAAGGCTCCGACCGAGGCGAAGAATCTTGTTGAAATGAACTGGGACCCGATCACCCGCATAGTAGGCAGCCTCGGCATCTACACCAAGATCGATTTCGCCAACAAGCAGGTGGCCGAATGCTACAGCACGTCTTCGATCTTTCGCGGCTACAGCATATTTATGAAGGGCAAAGACCCGCGAGACTCTCACTTCATCACGAGCCGAATCTGCGGGATCTGCGGCGACAATCACGCGGTCTGCGCGACCTATGCGCAGAACATGGCTTTCGGAGTTCGCCCGCCCGCGCTCGGCGAATGGATAGTCAACCTCGGCGAAGCCGCCGAGTACATGTTCGATCACAATATATTTCAGGACAATCTGGTCGGCGTAGATTTCTGTGAGCAGATGGTCAAGGAGACCAATCCGGGTGTATGGGAAAAGGCGCAGAAGACCGACGCGCCGAACGCACATCTCCACGGCTATAAGAAAATCTCCGATATAATGACGGCGCTCAACCCGTTCACGGGAGAGTTCTACCGCGAGACGTTGCAGACGAGCCGTTACACGCGCGAGATGTTCTGCCTGATGGAAGGCCGCCACGTTCATCCTTCGACGCTTTATCCGGGCGGCGTGGGGACCACGCCCACCATACAGCTCTTCACGGATTATCTGGTCCGGCTGATGCGGTACGTAGAGTTCATGAAGAAGGTCGTGCCGCTGCACGATGACCTGTTCGACTTCTTCTATGAGGCGCTGCCGGGTTACGAAGAGGTGGGCCGTCGGCGGATACTGCTCGGCTGCTGGGGATCGTTCAACAACCCGGACGTGTGCGACTACACATACAAGAACATGAATGAGTGGGGCAACGCGATGTACGTCACTCCGGGCGTCATAGTCGACGGGGAGCTGGTCACGATCGATCTGGTCAAGATAAACCTCGGCATCCGCATACTGCTCGGCAGCTCTTACTATGATGACTGGGAGAACGCCGAGACATACGTGCGCGAAGACCCGCTCGGCAATCCCGTAGATAAGCGGCACCCCTGGAACCAGACGACGATTCCGAGACCGCAGAAGCGCGACTTCGACGACAAGTACACATGGGTGATGTCGCCCCGCTGGTACGACGAGCGGACGGGCGATCACCTGGCGCTCGACACGGGCGGCGGCCCGATTGCGCGGTTCTGGGCCACGGCGCTCGCGGGCAAAGTCGACATAGGCTATATCAAAGCGACGGGCCACAGCGTAAAGATATACCTGCCGAAGACGGCCACGATGCCCGAAGTCGAGTTCGAGTGGAAGATCCCGAAATGGAGCAACGCTATCGAGCGCGACCGCGCCCGGACTTACTTCCAGGCATACGCGGCGGCGGCCCTGCATTTTGCCGAGAAAGCGATGGCGGAGCTTCACGCGGGACGCACGAAGACCTGGACGGATTTCAAGGTGCCGGACGAGGCGATCGGCTGCGGTTTCCACGAGGCCGTCCGCGGGGTGCTTTCGCACCACGTCGTTATACGGGACGGCAAGATAGCCAATTATCACCCGTACCCGCCGACGCCCTGGAATGCCAACCCGCGCGACGTCTATGGCACGCCCGGCCCTTATGAAGATGCGGTACAGAATACGCCGATCTTTGAAGAGAACGGGCCTGACAATTTCAAAGGCATAGACATAATGCGCGCCGTCAGGAGCTTCGACCCGTGCCTCCCCTGCGGCGTTCACATGTATCTTGGCAACGGCAAGGTGCTTGAGACCCGCCATTCGCCGATGTTTGGAATGTTCGGAAAGTGAAAAGTGAAAAGTTGTGATTACTGAAAGCCACTTTTCACTTTTCACTATACACTGCTCACTATTCACTTGCTTATGGGAGAGAAAGAGTTTCAACAACGCGCTGAAAAGATCGAGGGGCTGGTCCGCAAGATCGAGTCTTTGCCCGACCCGGCGGCGCGGGCCACGGCCATCGAGCTTATGCAGACGCTGATGGATATGCACGGCGCGGGGCTTGAGCGAATGATGGAGATCGCCTGGGAGGCAGGCGAAGCGGGCAACCGGCTCATCGACAGTTTCGGGCGCGATGATCTCGTAGGGAGCTTGCTTATTCTCTACGGGCTTCATCCGCTCGATATTGAATCGCGAGTGATCGGGGCCATCGACAGGATGCGGCCTTACCTGCAATCGCACGGAGGCAACGTCGAATTGATCGGCGTAACTGATGGCGTGGTGCGGCTGCGGCTTGAGAGAAGCAATAACGGGTGCGCTTCATCTGCCCGGACATTGAAAGCAGCGGTCGAAGAGGCTATCTACGAGGCGGCCCCCGACCTGACTGCGCTCGAAGTCGAAGGCGTGATCGAGCCACAGGCCCTGATTGGCTTTGTACCTCTGGGAGAGCTGCGGGGCAAGAACGGAGCTTCCCGTCGAGCCGGAAAGCGATGACCGGCTCATAATTGGTTCGCCTCCTTGTGTGAGTGGTCGCGGCAAGGGGAGCATTCTTTTCCGACTACAGCAAAAGGAGGGGATCGGTATGTCAAGATCTAAGGAGGGGACGAGCGGGCCGACGCATCATCCGGGGGCGAGAAAGGGAGAAGAGATTCTTGAGGACGAGGGAAAAGAGCCTGGTCGCCAGGATAAGGGTGAAACGGGTAAAGGCCGCCCCGCGGGCGGGTCTACGGCCAGGGATTCGACGAAGATCAATCCCGAAGATCGAAACCCGATAGACCCCGAAAGCCCGAATATGCCGCCGGCGTGAAAGGGGTGAAAAGTGAAAGATTCAGAGCATACGCTTGAGCTTGCTTTGATCGGCAATCTTCGGGTGGACTTTGAAAAGCGCACTCTTCACTTTTCACTTTTCACTTATGAGTTCAGGCAATAATTCATTCGCCGCTCTGCGCAGGTTCGTTCGCAAACGAGCGCCGGTCGAAGTGTGCGAGATGTGCAGCCACGTGCTCGCAGCCGAGCACCAGCACCTGATCGAGCCTTCGACCCGCAAGCTCACCTGCGCCTGCGACCCCTGCGCCCTGCTCTTCAGCAGCGACGGCGAGACCAGGTTCAGGCGAGTGCCCCGCCGCATTCGCTTCCTGCCCGACTTCCGTATGACTGACGCTCAATGGGGCGCTCTTTTGATACCGATAAATATGGCCTTCTTCTTCTTCAGCTCACCGGAGGGGAAGGTGATTGCGCTTTATCCGAGCCCGGCAGGCGCGACCGAATCGCTTCTGGAGCTGGGGGCGTGGGAGGAGATAGTAGAAGAGAACCCCATATTGAAGCGGATGGAGGCCGATGTGGAGGCGCTGCTGGTCGACCGGGTGAGCAGAGGCGAGGGGAGAAGTGAGGGCGAATACTACCTTGTGCCTATAGACGTGTGCTACAAGCTGGTAGGGCTGATCCGCGCGCACTGGCGGGGGCTGTCGGGCGGCAGCGCGGTCTGGGAAGAGCTGGCGGAGTTCTTTGCCGATCTGAAACGGCGGTCTGTCTCCACAAATTGAAGGTCTCTTAAATAGGATGAGAGGCCGAGAGGATTGCTCAGCGATGGACCTCAGGCTAGTGGATCGTATAGTCAACGCGGTGCTTTATGAAGGCTATATGCTTTATCCGTACCGGCCTTCTGCCGTCAAGAACCGCCAGCGGTGGAACTTCGGCGTGCTGTATCCCGAAAGCTACAGCGCGGCGCAGGGCGCAGCGGACGCATCGAGCATGCAGACCGAGTGTTTGATAACCGTAGATGAGCACGCCGCGCTCGATGTGAGGGCAAGGTTCCTGCATCTTCTCGCGCGCGAGATAGGCGTGCTGATTGCAGACGCCCCGGCTGGCGATTGGAACGATGCCAGGTTTCGAGTCGTCGAATCGCTAGATGTCGACGGTCAGGTCTTTCAGACATGGCAGGAGGCGGTCGAGCGCGATGTGAGCGTGACGGGCCTCAGCCTGAGCGGGCTTGCGGCCGAGCCGCAAAGGGTGAGCTTCTCTTTTCCGTCGAGTCGAAACGCGGAACCGCTCAAAGACGAAGGCGGCCGGGTCGTCGGCGTTATGGTCCGAACTCATCAGGCAATAGAAGGCGCAGTCGAATTATCCGCCGAGCGCGTGGACGGGCAGGCTATCAAGGTCACGGCGCGCATAGTAAATCTCACTCCGCTCGACGACGCTAAAGAGGGGGCGCGCGACGAGGCGTTGATGAGGTCGCTCATTTCGACTCACACGATTCTTGGCGTTTGCGGCGGCGAGTTCGTCTCGCTCCTCGATCCGCCTTTGCAGTTTCGCGAGGCTGCCGGTCGCTGTCAAAACATCGGCACATGGCCGGTCCTGTTAGGAAGCGAAGCGGAGCGCGACGCGATGCTTTCGTCGCCGATCATCCTCTACGATTACCCGCAGGTCGCGCCCGAAAGCGCAGGCGACTTTTTCGACGGGACAGAGATAGACGAGATGCTTGCGCTGCGAGTGATGACGCTCACGGAGGAAGAGAAGCGCGAGATGCGCGACGCAGACGAGCGAACGCGCCGCATACTCGAGATGACAGAGACGCTCCCCGCAGAGCAGATGATGAAGCTTCACGGGGCGGTGCGCGGTCTGCGGCGGGCGAAAGGCGAGTCACGATGAACGAATGGGAATGGGATCTGCTCGAAGGGAGGGCCCCGCTTGAGAGCGTCCACGTCTTCGGCGTAGAGCTCAAGCGGGGGGACCGAGTGCGGTTATGGCCTAAGGCAGGCGGCGACATTCTCGACATGGCGCTTGCGGGAAAGACAGCGAGCATCGAGTCGATCGAGCAGGATTATGAAGACCGCGTTCATCTTGCGGTTGTTTTGGAGGATGATCCGGGGCGCGATCTGGGCTTGCTCCGCCAGCCCGGTCATCGCTTCTTCTTCACGCTCGAAGAGGTGGAGCCGCTCGCCCTTAGCGACGAGCATAAAGGGTTATGAGCATTCTGATCGCAGGCATAGGCAATATATTTCTGGGCGATGACGGCTTCGGCTGCGAGGTCGCAAAGCGGCTTGCCCGGCGCGAGCTGCCTGACGGGGTGAGGGTGGTCGATTATGGCATTCGCGGCTTCGACCTGGCTTATGCATTGATGGATGGGGATGATGTGACCATCTTTGTCGATGCGACCCCGCGAGGCGGAGAGCCGGGCACGCTCTACGCGATAGAACCTGACCTGAGCGAACTGGATAAGCTTGACGGCCGCGAGATGATGGTCGAAACGCATGGAATGAATCCCCTGAAAGTGCTCTCGATGGTCAAGAGTATGGGCGGGCAATTGAAGCGGATTCTTCTGGTGGGCTGCGAGCCCGCGACGCTCGGCCCGGAAGAAGGGCAGATGGGGCCCAGCGAGCCGGTCGAAGCGGCGGTTGATGAGGCAGTTTCTCTGATCGAATCGCTTGTCAGAGATCTTCTTAAATGTGATCATAAGAGCAGGGATGCAGTGAGTGATTCTCTCAAAACGGATGTCACTTGATGAACTTTTCAAATCCTTTCAATCGCAACAAATCGTCGAACCACACCGTCTGGAAGATAGCCGGAGGCGCAGCGCTCGCGCTCGTTGCCGCCGGGTTGATCGCAAACTTTTCGGACCTGAAGCGGTTCGTAAAAATTCATACCATGTGACGCGACAATGATCGGGTGTGGTGCGATCCTGACGAACAAGGGGTGATAGGGACTCAGTGCAATGATGAAAGCGGCGGCGAGAGCTGCCTGTAATACTCTTCAGAATAGGAGATCGACCGGTATGGAAAACATTGAGTCTTATGACGGCAAAGGCGCATTGTTCTTGTTTGGTGGCCTGGCCCTTGTGGTGCTGGGCACGGGGCTGATCGTATCACACCCCTCTATACGAAAGTATCTTGGGCAGATGGGCGTAGGCGATCTTTTGCAGGCCGCAGGTCCTGACGTCGAGCGTTACCTGAAACTGAGGTCAATGTAAGGGCGGCGCGAGTAAAGAAAAAAGGTTGTTTACATGGGAGAAAACGAAAATGGCGCCGGGCGCTACAAGATAGACGCCGGCCGGAGCCGGTTTATCGTCCGCGCATTTGCTACGGGCCTGCTTTCGGCATTTGCGCACAACCCGACTATCGCAATACGCGACTTTACAGGCGAAGCGCGGTTCGACCCGGATTCGCCTGAGCAGGGCTCGCTCGAAATACGCATCAGGTCAGACTCGCTTTCGGTCGCCGACGAGGTGAGCGATAAAGATCGCAGGG
>DASTET010000089.1:0-9085 GCA_035709445.1 Blastocatellia bacterium
GAGCGCTGTCCGGATGGCGATCTCTTTTTGACGCAATGCCGCGCGCGCAAGCAGGAGGTTTGCTACATTGGCGCAGGCGATAAGGAGCACAAACCCGACCGCCCCTAGCAGAACAAGCAGCGAAGGTCTTATCTCGCCCACAACGTTTTCGTAATAGGGTTCGAGATGAATCCGCCTCTCCTTGTTCGTGCCCGGGTAGAGCTCTTCGAGGCGGCCCATGACGGCGTTCATATCGGCGCGAGCCTGCTCTTCGGTAACGCCGGGCTTCATCCGCCCGATCACATAGATGCCCGGATGCTCGCCACGCTGTTTATAATTATCAGCCCATAACCCTATGGGGACGAACATATCTACGCGGGCGCCGAAATCGAAATCCTGCGGCATAACGCCGACGACCGTATAGGCTTGTTCGTTGAGCGTAAGCTGACGGCCCAGTATGCTCTCCTCGCCTCCGAACCTGCGCTGCCATAGCTCGTGGGACAGGACCACCGTCCTTTCAGCGCCGGGCCGGTCTTCATCCGCCGTGAAGTCGCGCCCAAGCGCGGGCCTCACTCCGAGGGTGCCGAAGAAACTTGCAGAGACCATACGGCCCTGCAACCTCTCAGGCTCGCCTGCTCCTGTCAGGTTGAAGCTGTCGCGTCGAAATGCCGATATGCTCTCAAAGACCTGATTTTGCTCCCGCCAGTCGACGAAGTTCAGATAGGCTACCGAAGTGTCCATCTGCGGGACCTTCTCCCATAGAATCACCAGCCGGTCCGCCTCTTTATACGGGAGCGGTTGAAGAAGAACCGAATTGACGACGCTGAATATCGCGCTGTTTGCGCCTATTCCGAGCGCAAGCGCAAGGACTGCAATGGCCGTGAACGCGGGCTTCTTGAGAAGCATCCTCGTGCCATACCTCACGTCATTAAGAAGGCTTTCCATACTCACTCTCCGGTGATCTCGAATTTGAGATCTCAAATCTCAAATCATTCATATCTGAGAGCTATTATTGGATCGACTCTCGTGGCCCTGCGGGCGGGAATGTAGCTGGCAAGCAGCGCGACGAGCACGAGCAACAGGGCGACCCCGGCGAAGGTCGTCAGGTCTGTTGCGCTCACGCCGTATAGCAGGCTCTCCATCAGTCGAGTCACGAGGTATGCGCCTGCCAGCCCTATGCCCACGCCGGAGGTCGCAAGCAATGCCCCTTGCTTGAGAACGAGCTTTTGTATGTCGCGCTGTCCGGCGCCGAGCGCCATCCGTATGCCAATCTCGTGCGTGCGCTGGCTGACGGAGTAACTCATCACGCCGTAGACCCCGACCGCTGCGAGTATCATAGCCACCGCCGCAAAGATGGCGAGCAGCAACGTGTTGAATCGGGCCTGCGCGACCGAATCAGAGACAAGCGATTCCATCGCCCTTATCTGCGAGACAGGCTGCGAGGGATCGATCTCCCAGACCGCGCTGCGGACCGCATTGCTCATACTGAGCGGATCGCCTGTGGTGCGCGCCGCGATAAACATGGAGCCAAGCGTGAACTGAGCGTGAGGATAATATGTCTGCTCGCGCCCTTCCGAGTTCAGGTCGTAATGCTTTATGTGGCCCACGACCCCGACGATTGTGAGCCAGGGTAACTGGGGACCTGTGCCTCGTTTGATTCGTTTGCCTATCGGGTCCTCACCCGGCCAGAAGCGGTTTGCGAACTTCTCATCGATGATGACGACCTGCTGAGAATCGGCCTTGTCCTGATCCGTAAAAAACCGGCCCCGTATGAGCGGGATGTTCATCGCCTTGAAGTAGTCGGGAGTCACCGCCCTGCGATCTGCTTCAAATACCACATCCTCGTCGGCCACAGGCGGGCGCTCTACCGTAGTCGAGCCCGATGAGTAAGAGCCGCTCAGGGGTAGATGCGAGATAGCTCCGACCGCCTGCACGCCTGGCAACGAGCCTATCCGCTCGATAGCCTGCTGGTAGAACGGGCCGATCTTTGTTGCGTCCGGGTACTTGCTCTGAGGGAGCTGGACTCTAAGGGTGAGGAGGTTTTCAGGATTGAACCCTGGATCGACTTTCTGAAGCTGAAGAAAGCTCCTTATCATAAGCCCCGCCCCGGTCAGAAGGACCAGCGCGAGCGCCACCTCTATGATCACAAGCGCGTTTCGAGTGCGGTTGCCGCGCGCGCCCTTGCTCGTGCCTCTTCCGCCCTCTTTGAGCGATTCGTTGAGGTCGGGGTTTGACGAATGGAAAGCCGGAACGAGGCCGAAGATCAGGCCCGTAATAAGCGAGATGCCGAGCGTGAAGGCGAGCACCCGGCCGTCAAGGCTTATCTCCTTTAACCTCGGCAGGTTTTCAGGTCCGAACGCAACGAGGAGTTTCAACCCGAGCAATGTCAGCCCTACGCCGACCGCGCCGGCAAGAAGCGCGAGCGTAACGCTTTCGACAAGCAATTGCCGGATGATATGCCACCTTGCCGCGCCGAGCGCCGTGCGTATCGCGATCTCCTTTTCGCGCACGACGGCGCGCGCGAGCAGGAGGTTCGCCACGTTCACACAGGCGATCAGCAGCACGAACCCGACAGCTCCAAGCAGCACGAGCAGCGCGGGCCTGATGTTTTTGACCACATGGCCGTGGAGCGGGACGAGATTGAAATTGAAGCCGAACTTGTATATCTCTTCGTCGAGCTGTTTGCCTATAGCTTCAAGCTCCTGCCGGGCCTGCTCAAGATTGAATTCGGGCCTGGCCCTTGCGATGACCCTTATGAAATGGCCTCCCCGGCTCAGGCTCTTGAAGTCGGTGGCGAACGGGACCCACAGCTCGATGTTCCTCGGCGATTGCGCGTCCGGTGGTAGCACGCCGAAATCGGCAGGCATGACGCCTATGACGGTGTAGGGCTGCCCGTTGAGGATGATCTTCTCTCCGATGACCTGAGGGCTCGAGCCGAAGCGCCGCTGCCATAGCCCGTGGCTGAGCACGACCACCTGTTCGCCGCCGGGGCGGTCCTCTTCTTCGAGAAAGACGCGGCCAAGCGCGGGCTCGATTCCGAGCATCGGAAAGAGGTTGGCAGTGGCGACAGCGCCCTGTATCTGCTCAGGCTCGCCCGTGCCCGTCAGCCCGTATGTCGGCCAGGCGAGCGCGGCGAAGTGCTCTATGGTTGTGCTGCGCTCTTTGAGGTCTATCAACTCAGGGCCGGACACCCAGTTCTGAGGAAGGTCCTCGCCGAAGTATGTCCAGATCAATCCGAGTCTTTGAGGGTCTTTGTAAGGTAGGGGACGGATCAGTACGGCGTTGACTACGCTGAAGATCGCCGTGTTTGCCCCGATGCCTAAAGCCAGCGCGATGACGGCTACTATTGTGAATCCCGGCTTGCTTGCAAGCATTCTGAGGCCGAATCGCAGGTCTCGGAGAAGGCTTTCCACTAAGCCACCTTCTCTTTCTCCTCCACCACACGCCCGTCGAACAGGTGTATAGTCCGGTCCGCATGGCGGGCGTAACGGGGGTCGTGAGTGACCATGCAGATTGTCGCTCCCTGCTTGTGCAGCTCTTCAAGCAGGTCCATGACGGCCTCGCTGTTTGTCGAGTCGAGATTGCCCGTAGGCTCGTCGGCGAGCAGGATTGACGGGTCGCCTTCCACGGCGCGGGCGACGGCGACGCGCTGTTGCTGCCCTCCCGAAAGCTGGCTCGGAAGGTGTTTGGCACGATGCGACATTCCGACTCTTTCCAGCGCGTCCTTCACGCGGTCGCGTCGGTCCGAGGCTCTCATCCCGCGATAGGTGAGCGGCAGCTCGACATTCTCAAAGACGTTAAGATCGCCTATGAGATTGAAGCTCTGAAAAATGAAACCGACCTCACGGTTCCTTATTCGGGCACGCTCTGACATAGGCAGGTCGGACACGTTGCGACTGTTGAGCGAGTATTCGCCCTCGGTCGGCGTGTCGAGCAGGCCCAGGAGCGAAAGAAGAGTCGATTTGCCGCAGCCTGAAGGCCCGGCAATGGAGACGAACTCTCCTCTGTGTATCTCGAGGTGGACGCCCGATAGAGCGTGAGTCTCAACCTCGTCGGTGTAAAAGACCTTGGTTACGCCTTCGAGATGAATGAGCGCTTGATCGGAGTTACTCATCTTTCTTATTCCTCCGCCTTCTGGGTGTCGAGCTTTAGCTCCTCTTGATTCAATGTACAACCCTCAACCTGATTACGTTCCATTTTTTCTAAAGGGTGCAATTTCGATTCAACGTGCACTACGCTTCAGACGTTTCTGAGACCGAAAGTGTTAGCACCAAGGAGAGAGAAAATCCCCTCGAACCTCAAGTGAGTGGCAGGAGCCTCAAAAAGGTTGCTGAAACTTTAAAAGAAAGTTGATACGCCGAGCGGGCGGGGGCAACATTGAAACGGGCGTGGGATTATCATCGTATCGATTGGGTCGAGGGGAACCCCGATTTTGAAAACTTTTCAATAATTGAGACAATAACTGCAACCTTTTGCCGTCGCCCGTCACTTACCCGGTGGACAGAGGATGAAGTGGCGAAATGACTGAGGCAATAAGCCTGGTAAGCCGGTCAGGCGGGCGCGCCGGGACATCGATGGAGAGTTATCAGGACTTAATAACGCGCGCCCGTCGCGGCGAGGATGAGGCTTACCGTCTCATTTTCGACCGATACGCACGGCCCATCGCAAGCTTCATTTATGATATGGTAGGCCAGCGCGAGCAGGCAGAAGAGCTGGCGCAGGAGACTTTTGTGCGCGCATTCAAGAACCTGTCGGGGCTCAGAGATGATACGAAGCTCTCGACCTGGCTTTTCGGGATAGCCAAAAACGTAGCGCGCGAATCGCTCCGCGCGCGCGTGCGCGAAGACCACAGGGTCGGAATCGATGATGATCGAGTAGTGGAATTGAGCGATAATAAGCAGACGCCCGACGATCAGCTTCTCAATAAGGAGCTGAATCGCGTCATTCAGACCGCGCTCGGCGAGCTGGACGAGGATAAAAGGGTAGTCTTTACGCTGAAGGTATTTCAGCAGCGTAGCTATGAAGAGATCGCGGAGATAACAGGGTTTTCGATCCCGAAGCTGAAGACGGACCTGCACCGCGCAAGAGCCGAGATGCGACGCCGCATCAGCCCATATATGGGGGTGGGTTATGAAGTGTGATGATTGTGTAGCGGTACTCGAAGAGTATATCGATGGCGAGCTCGACGAGAAGAAAGCCTCACCCGTGCGCACGCACCTGAGCGCATGCTCGGCGTGCGCGAGCGTCTATCAGTCGCTCAGCGAGGAACAGCTCGTATATGCCCGCTACGAGCGCGATCTGGACGTAGGCCCGGCGATGTGGGCCGCCATCGAGGCGAGGATCAAGCATGAGCCGGTTCAAGCCGTTGCCGCGCGGCGCGGGCTGCGCGAGATTATCGCAGGGCTTTTTGCCACCCCGCGAATGAGCTTTGCTTATACGGCGGCGATTGTGCTTATCGCCGTCGGCTCGACCGTCGCCGTTATGAGCTACTTGCAGAAGAATACCAGTAACGACCCGGTTCCGGTTGCCGATGGCGGCAATCAAACGAAGACGCCCACTCAAACGGGCCAGGGGGAAGTCGCAAGCGGAGAGGCTGATGGCGTAAAGCCTCCTCAGCCGAACAAAGTTGAAGAGGACAGCAGTACGACCGGCCCGAGGGAGATCGCGCAAAAGCCCAGACCGAGGCCGCAAGCCCCTAAACAGCCGCCCTCTCCGGAGCAGCTCGTTCGAGAGGCTGAAGGGAAATACCTGGCGGCTATTGCAATTCTCACGCGCGATGTGAACCGCCGTCGCTCAAAGATAGAGCCCGAAGTGCTTGCCAAGTTCGATAATGCGCTCGCAAGCATCAACCGCGCCATCGAAGAGACTCGCGCCGCCGCTCGCAAGAACCCGGACGATCCCGTTGCCTTGCAGTATATGCTTGCGGCCTATTCGAAGAAGGTCGATCTGCTGAGAGGTATGGCGCGCAATTAATTATGAATCGAAGAACTGTTACACTTCTGGCCTTTACGATACTTGCAGTCTGCCTGATGGCAGCGGCGCAATCGACCGATGCAATGGGCCAGACATTTATAAATCAGAGGAGGCAGCGTGTCGCCCCGCGACCGCTGCCGCCTGAACCGACCCTGCCCGGCCAGACTGACCCCGGGCAGGAGCCATTCAAGCTCGATCGCGGCGGAAAGGTCAGCGTCGCAAATCCGTCGGGCAGTATCACGATAAACGGGTGGGATCGCGACACCATCGAGGTCACGGCGACGGTTGAAGACAGAATGGGGCCGGTCAGATTGAGGATTCGAGGCGACTCTCGAAGCGCGATCATATCGGTCCCTCCTGAAATACGCCGCCATAGCGGAGAGGTCTCACTCAATGTAAACCTGCCGAGCTATGCCGAGATCGAATCGGCAGAGACGCAGCACGGCGACCTGTCGGTTACCAATATAGAAGGGGCCGTCTATGTCTCGGCTACGCACGGCGATGTTGTCGCACACCGCATAGGCGCGCTCAGGATCGAGACGCGCAACGGTGATGTGAATATCCGGGATGTAAAAAACAGCCTGGTCGTCCGCAGCCTGAACGGGGATGTCGTTGCGGCGGACATAGGCGGGTCGGTCGAGGTCGCGGCGACTAGCGGCGACATTTCAGTGCAGAACGTCGGGGCGAGCCTGCGCGCCAATTCGGCCTCAGGTGATATCCTCGTCACATGCTCCAAGGGTCGCGTCGACGTGAACACGGCAAGCGGCTCGCTCACGCTCACAGGGATAGGCGGAGATGTAGAGGGGTCGACGGCGAGCGGCAGCGTCGTATTCCGAGGGCCTATACGGCCGAACGGAAGGTACAGCCTGAAGTCGCTGTCGGGCGAGGTCGAGATGTATATTCAGCCCGATCCGCCCGGTTTTACGGCGGTTCTTACGACCTATAGCGGCGAGCTTGAGACCGAGTTTGAGCTGAAGATCAACTCGCCGCTTCACGGGCCGATCAACAGGCGGGTTACCGGAGTCTATGGCAACGGGCAGGCTCAGCTCGCGCTAGATTCTTTCAGCGGCATTGTGAAGATCGCCAAAGCAAGCCCCGCCTCGCTGAAAGAATGCAAATAGCGCGTTGGTTCTAAAAGGAAGAAAGTGTATTAACCGCAGAGGACGCCGCAGGCGCGCAGAGTATGGGAACGGTGTTCTATAGAAACCAATCTATTCCTCCCGGCGAGCGGACCGGGCCCTTGAAAGGTGAATGATTATGATCAAGAGAATGATTGTTGTGCTGGCGGTACTGGCTGCAATCCCGGTTGCGGCGCAGGCGCAGTCGAAAGACAAGTACTGGGATGACCGTGACCTTCCGGAACGCGACGAGTTTCGCCAGACCTATCAGCTCGCGTCGGGGTCGCGAGTCCAGCTTTCAGGTCTCAATTGCGGCGTCAAGATCGAGACCGCAAGCGGCAACACTGCTGAAGTCCATATCGTGCGCTCGGCGCGGACGCGCGAGGATCTCGAATATCAGAAGATCATCGTTGAGCACACGCCGAACAGCCTCATCATAAGAGGTGAGGAGAACGACCGCAGAAGGCGTGGGCGGGACCCGGAGGTGCGCCAGCGCGTGACGCTGTTGATACCGCGAGACATAGAGTTTGAAGCTCGCGGCATTAACGGGTCGGTTTCAGGCGGCGAGATAGACGGGCCGGTCAGACTGAGCGGCATAAACGGTATGGTCAAGCTCGACCAGGCGCTAGGATTCGTAGATATATCCGGGATCAACGGGCGCGTGGTTATGACCCTGGCCAGGGTAGGAGAGCGGGGGATAAGAGTCGACGGCGTTAACGGCGGCGTCGAGCTTCGCTTCGCGGATGATCTCAATGCCGATCTTGAGGTGTCGGGTTGCAACGGCAGCGTTCACGCCGATATGCCTAATGTGACGCTTCAGGGCAAGATAAGCCGCGACAATTTCCGCGCGCGTATAGGGTCTGGCGGGACCCGCATAGTAGTTACAGGGGTCAACGGCAGAGTCCGCCTGACCAGCGCCAGCAACGCCCGTTAGCCATATCCTGCATGGTTTGAAGACTGAAATATCCGGGCCGCTCGAAGAGTCGTGCGGCCTGTTTATCTCCAGCCTCGCTTTGTAAAAAAGTGTCTCTCGATAGCGAGAAGATCAATTTATGGAATAAATTGTTCAGAACTGTGGAACATTTTAGAGTCTCTCTCGTCTAATAGACATCGGACGCGGAATGCAGGGAAAATACAGACTCTGAATAGAAGAAGCGGGAGTAAAGATTGAAGAGACTGGTGGCGATCTCAATACTGCTTTGCCTGCATTCTATAACTTCGCAGGCAAGACCTCAGCAGTCTGTCAATACTTCCTCCCCATCTTCCGGCGACGTGGTAAAACCTGCTTCTAATTCGCGGATCGCGCTCCCGC
Source organism: Blastocatellia bacterium (assembly GCA_035709445.1). Taxonomy (GTDB): domain Bacteria; phylum Acidobacteriota; class Blastocatellia; order UBA7656; family UBA7656; genus DASTET01. The sequence goes on from DASTET010000089.1 coordinate 8,383, forward strand.
CCGAAAAACTGAACCCGGTCCGCATCCCGCGCGTCGAGAAACCCCCTGTAATCGATGGCAGGCTCGATGAGCAGATATGGACCTCGGCCGCCGTGCTGAAGGACTTCTACCAGACGCAACCCGGATATAATATCGCTCCCTCATTTAAGACAGAGACCCTCCTGGCCTATGACAGCAGGACGCTCTATATAGCCTTTCGCGCGCACGACGAGCCGGGGAAGGTCCGCGCAACCGTGGCCAAACGCGATGCCGTGTTTGAGGCCGATACCGTTCAGGTCATACTCGATACCTTTAACGACAAGCGAAGGGCATACATACTCGCATTCAATCCTCTTGGGATACAGGCCGACGGCATATTGACCGAAGGGCGAGGCGAAGACTACAGCGTCGACATAGTCATGGAATCGAAGGGTGTGGTCACGGAGGAAGGCTACACTGTAGAGATAGCCATCCCTTTCAAGTCGCTTCGCTACGAGGCGGGCAAGGGCAAGCTATGGGGCTTTCATGCGCTGCGGCGAGTTAAGCGGCTCGAAAACGAGCAGAATTCCTGGATGCCTATCTCGCGAGAGACTTCCGGCATACTGAATCAGGGGGGCCACATCACGGGGTTTGAAGAGATAGCGACCGAGCGCTCTCTTGAGATCATACCGACCGTCACGATATCTGAGGAGGGAAGGCGAGTGGCGACGCTGCCTTCAAGCGC
>DASTET010000090.1:0-2049 GCA_035709445.1 Blastocatellia bacterium
GCGAGGCCGAGAGCACTTCGGCCAGCTCGAAATGGGGGCGGCTGACGAGGGCCGCGACCCCCTGCGGGGCTTCGGTATCCGCTATATAGTCCATCACCTGCCGGGAAACCTGCGCGCCGCGACAGGAGACGTGTTGAAGCGAGTCCATAAGCGCAGCGCCGCGCTCCGAAGATTCGAGCGCCGGGGTATAGGCTACGCTTTCAAAATGGGCGCCAGCAGCGAGCGCGTCTTCGACGAAGCGGACCCCCTCTATGAAAACAAGGTGGCGCTCATCGCCCGCGCGCACGCGCCGGAATCGCTTTATGAGCGGGTTCTGTCGACTCGTTATTCTCTCGACCAGCATCTTCGGATCGGGACAACTATATTACAGATGATGAGGCCAAATTGACAGACGTTACGGGACCGTGGTCTGATCTGCGTATGCTCTGTTTGAAAAGGTTCGCTGCGATGATAGCGATTGCCTGCTCGTTATTCGCGCCGGGCTGCGGTCAGGCAGAGAGCGATGAGTTGATCGTCGCAGCCGCCGCCGATCTGATTCCCGCTTTTGAAGAGATTGGCCGGATATTCGAGCAGGAGACGGGCGTAAAGGTGACCTTCAGCTTCGGCTCGACCGGCAACCTTGCAAAACAGATCGAAAACGGCGCGCCCCTGGACCTTTTTGCTGCGGCCAATATCTCTTTCATCGAGGGGCTTGAAAAGAAGGGGCTCATCATCCCTGACACAAAACAGATTTACGCGCGCGGGCGGATCGTGCTCTGGACGCGCGCCGACTCTCCCCACCGCATAGACCGCATCGAGGACCTTGTGAAACCGGAGATCGCGCGAGTCTCAATCGCCAATCCCGAGCATGCCCCTTATGGGATTGCGGCGCGCGAGGCGCTTCAGGCGGCAGGCATATGGTCTGCGGTCGAGCCTAAACTTGTGCTCGGAGAGAACGTGCGGCAGGCTTTGCAGTACTGCGAGACCGGCAATGTGGATGTCGCTATCGTGGCGCTCTCTTTGAGCGTGAGCAGCAACGGTCGCCAGGCGCTTGTTCCCGAGACGCTGCACCGCCCGCTCGATCAGGCGCTCGCGGTAATAAAGGGGTCGCGCCGCGAGAGCGAAGCGAGGCGGTTCGCAGATTCTATAGGCAGCGAGAGAGGCCGCGCCGTCATGCGCAAATACGGGTTTGTGCTGCCGGGCGAGGACCCGGTCTCATAGACCGCCGTTGATGAGCCACTTGACAAGCAGGGGCGCGGGGGTATGCTATCGATTTGAACAAGCCGATTGATATGAGCCTGCTCAAAGCACCATCACTAATAAAGCCGAATACCGGAGCCTCAACTCAAAGATCAAAATGAGCGCCTCAAATACGAACAACCGCGTAAAGGTCGTCGTCGCCACATCGGTGATGCTCTCTTTCATATCGTTCTGGCGGGCGGCGGCCATCGTGCTTAACGACCTCGGCTCGTCCGCGTTTTATGCGGGCGGTATTGCCGAGAAGTTCGTCGGCAAATCCGCGCCCTGGTTCATACTCGGCGTCATGCTGTTCAGCTTCGCCGTGCGCATGCTCTATGTCGAGTCGTCTTCGATGTTCACGCGCGGCGGGGTCTATCGCGTGGTCAAGGAGGCGATGGGAGGTCACCTGGCCAAGCTGAGCGTATCGGCGCTGATATTCGACTTCATACTGACGGGGCCGATTTCGGGCGTATCAGCGGGGCTGTACTTTGCCGGGCTAGCAAACGAAGTGTTGAGGCTTTCGGGCTCTGCCGTCGAGGTGCCGACGAACCTGACGGCGATGTGTTTTGCCATTCTGGTCACGGGCTATTTCTGGTGGCGCAACATCAAGGGCATCCATGAATCGAGCGAAGATGCGCTCAGGATAATGTACGTCACGACCACTATGGTCGTGATAATGATACTGTGGAGCCTGCTGACGCTGATCGAGAGGGGCGGGCAGATGCCTCCCTTGCCCGTCCCGTCGAACCTCAGTTATTCGGAGGATGCGCTCGGATGGCTCAAGCCCTGGAAGTGGTTCGTGGAAGATGGCGAGAGGTATCGTATTGCCGA
>DASTET010000091.1:0-15037 GCA_035709445.1 Blastocatellia bacterium
AGAAGCCAGAAGCCAGAAGTAACAGCGTCAGGTGACGTTGCAACCCTTTCTTGTATTAATGAGTTCTGCGATTGGCCCCGCTCGTTGACAAGTGATGGGCCATGTCTGTAGATTGGGATTGACGAGTCATATCTCAGGTCTTTTATACAGGCTACAGGCTCTTTCGTTTTAGACCCGGATTCCGCCAGTGGCCCTTTAGGGTGCATTAATTGACTCCATAATATGCGGACGATAAGATTCTAATAGGTTACTGCAATAGATCAGCTTAATGATGATTTGTTAGCGCTCCGTATGCTTGAGCGCCCTCTTTTTGAAAGGAACAGTAATGGGTATTGAGTCCAGGCTCGGCGAGAACTTCATAACAACCAAGGTTAGCGAGGTGGCCAACTGGGCGCGCAAGAACTCGCTCTGGCCCATGCCGTTCGGCACGGCCTGCTGCGCGATTGAGTATATGTCTGTCGTCTCGGCGCACTACGATGTGTCGCGGTTCGGGGCCGAGGTCGTTCGCTTTTCGCCGCGCCAGTCGGACCTGCTTATGGTTATGGGCACGGTCGTCGACAAGATGGGGCCGGTCCTGCGAAAGATTTATGACCAGATGGCCGAGCCGAAATGGGTCATCTCCATGGGCGCTTGCGCAACGTCGGGCGGGTTCTATCGCGCCTACCACGTTATGCAGGGGATCGATGAGATCATACCGGTCGATGTCTATATACCGGGTTGCCCGCCCACGCCCGAAGCCGTCATACAGGCGATCCTGATGATCCAGAAGCTTGTCGAGCAAGAAAGAGACATCGATGCGGATGCGCGCATGGAGCTGCGCGAGCAGCTCAAGAAAGAGATAACCGAGAGCTCGCCCAAGCCGCTTTTGATAGCCACTCAGCAGGCCCAGGAGGCTGTGCGGCTCGTACAGATAACTCGCGAGCCGGTCCTGCCTCAGAACCCCATATCCTCGTTGATCAAGACGAGATTCGCCGATCAGGTTCTCGACGAGAACGACTTTCGCGGCGACCTTGCGATTACGATAAGGCCGGACCGGGTGACGGACGTATGCCGCGCGCTCAAAGAAGACGCGACCACGAAGATGGACCTGCTCAGCTCTATAACGGGGCTCGATTATCTCGGCTATGTCGGGAAGCAGAACGAGGACAGGTTTAATGTGGTCTATCACCTCTACTCGATAGACCACGGCCACCGCCTCCGTTTGAAGGTGCCCGTCCCGGAAAGGGCTCCTGAAGTGGATTCCGTGTCATCGGTCTGGAAGACGGCCAACTGGTGGGAGCGAGAGACCTTCGACATGTTCGGGATAAGGTTTCGCAATCACCCCGATCTCAGACGCATACTATGTCACGAAGAGTTCGTCGGACATGCCCTCAGAAAAGACCACGATCCCGGCGGGCGCACTCCGCTCTCGCGCGATTACAAGCTCCCGCTCGAATACCAGACCGAATGGCGCGAGGACGAGGCCCCCGACCGTCTGAGCGGCGAGCCCACGATAATCAACATAGGCCCTTCTCACCCCGCCACCCACGGCACGCTCAGGATAGTCGCGCGGCTTGACGGTGAGACTATAGCCGACGCGGATGCCGAGATAGGCTACCTGCACCGGTGCTTCGAGAAGATGGCCGAGACGCATCAATGGAACCAGGTCATTCCCTATACCGACCGGCTCAATTACATGTCGTCGTTTCTCAATAACGTCGGTTATGCGTGCGCGGTCGAGAAGCTGTTAGGCATAGAGGTGCCCAAGCGCGTCCAGTACATCCGCGTGATACTTGGCGAGCTGTCGCGAATAATGGACCACATGGTCAACATCGGCACAAACCTTCTCGACATAGGCGCGATGACCAATTTCTGGTACACGTTCGAGCCGCGCGAAGAGATATACGACCTGCTTGAGATGACGGCTGGCGTGCGGATGATGGTCAGCTATGTTCGCGTAGGCGGTCTGGCTGCCGACCTTCCCAGGGATTTTGTCCCGCGCTGCCGCGAGGTGCTGAAGCGATTGCCGCGCTACATCGATGACGTCGACAAGCTCAACACCAATAACCGAATATTCAAACAGCGCGCAATCGGGATAACCGAGATAAGCGGGAAAGAGGCCATCGACTGGGGGATGACCGGGCCGATGCTCAGGGCAGCGGGCGTGCCCTACGACATAAGACAGAACCATCCTTATTCGAGCTATGATGATTTCGAGTTCGAAGTCCCCGTAGGGAAGCGAGGCGACGTCTACGACCGCTACCTTGTCCGAATGGAAGAGATGCGACAGAGCCTCCGCATAGTGGAGCAGGCGCTCGAAAATCTTCCCGAGGGGCCTTACCAGGTAGATGACCGCAGGATCACGCTCCCGCCGAAGCTCGGCGTCTATACGAATATCGAAGACCTCATGAACCATTTCAAGCTGGTCATGCACGGCATACAGCCGCCGCCGGGCGAGGTCTATGGATACACTGAAGGCGGGAACGGCGAGCTTGGGTATTACGTCGTGTCAGACGGCTCGCTTCGACCCTGGCGGTGCCACGCTCGCGGGCCGTGCTTTCCTATCTTCTCCGCGTTTCCGAAGATGGTCGAAGGCGGGCTGCTCTCCGACGCCATAGCGGCGCTCGGCAGCCTCAACATCATCGCAGGAGAGCTTGACCGATGATCCAATTCAGCGAAGAGGCGATGCGTCGCTTTGAGACGATCCTGAGCCATTACCCTATTAAACGGCCCGCGCTGATCCCTGTGCTGGCGCTTGCGCAGAAAGAGTTCGGGTACATATCGCAGGAGGTTGCAGAGTACGTAGGCGGCCTGATGGGTTATCCCGCCTCGGACGTGCTGAGCGTGGCGACGTTTTATACCCTTCTGCGTAAGAAGCCGACGGGCAAGTACCACCTCGAAGTATGCCGCAATGTGAGCTGCTGGCTTATGGGCGCTTATGCCTGCATGGACGCGATAAAGGAGCGGCTCAAGGTTCAGGCGGAGGAGATCACGCCCGACGGGAAGTTTAGCTGGAACTTTACCGAATGCCTCGGCTCGTGCGGCACGGCCCCGGCCATGCAGGTAGGCGACAGGTACTTTGAAAACATCACGCCCGAAAAAGTGGGCGAGATCATAGAGAAACTGGCGAATGAATAAGATACTCCTTGTCAACATCGATAAGCCCGGACAGACCTCTCTTGAGAAGTACCGCGAGCGAGGCGGGTATCGCGCGCTTGAAAAGGCGCTCAAGATGGAGCAGTCGGCAGTCACCGACGAAGTGAAATCGAGCGGGCTGCGCGGTCGCGGGGGGGCAGGCTTTCCAACAGGAATGAAGTGGGGCTTCGTGCCTAAAAACTCGGGCAAGCCTACCTACCTGCTCTGCAACGCGGACGAAAGCGAGCCGGGCACGTTCAAGGACCGGATGCTTATGGAGTATGACCCGCACCTTCTGATAGAAGGGATGGCGATCTCCTGTTATGCGCTCGATTGCCACCTCTCATACATATACCTGCGCGGCGAGTTCGAGTTCATCGCCTACACGGTACAGAAGGCGCTGGACGAAGCTTACGCGGCAGGTGTACTCGGCCCGTCGGTGATGGGTCACGATTACGCGCTCGACATGTTCCTGCACCTGGGGCAGGGAGCATACATCTGCGGCGAGGAGACCTCGCTTATCGAATCGCTCGAAGGCTACAGGGGCTACCCCAGAATAAAGCCGCCGTTTCCTGCGACACAGGGGTTTCTCGCCTCTCCGACTGTGGTCAACAACGTCGAGACGCTTTGCGCCGTGCCGTGGATCATCGAGAACGGCGGGGCGGCATACGCGGCGATAGGCACTGAAAAGAGCAAAGGGACAAAACTCTTTTCGGTCTCAGGGCATATCGCCAAACCCGGCGTGTATGAAGTAGACCTCGGCTACCCGCTGCTCGATTTCATCTATAACGAGGCGGGCGGCATCCCGAACGGGCGAAAGCTGAAGGCCGTAATTCCGGGCGGGTCTTCGGTCCCCGTGCTGAGGGCCGACGAGTGCGAAGGCGTCCTGCTCGACTACGAATCGCTGCTAAAGGCCGGGTCGATGCTCGGGTCGGGCGGCATGATAGTCCTCGACGATTCGGCGAAGATGCCCGAAGTGCTCTCGGTCATAGCGGACTTCTACGCGCACGAGTCGTGCGGCCAGTGCACGCCCTGCCGCGAGGGGACAGGCTGGGCGGCCAGGATCCTTCGCAATATGATAGCGGGCAAGGGCAAGCGGTCCGACATAGACCTGCTGCTCAAGATTGCCGACATGATGGAGGGCAAGACTATCTGCCCGCTCGCCGATGCCGACGTGATGCCGATTCGCAGTTTTGTGACGAAGTACAGAGACGAGTTCGAAGCGCTCTGTACGAAATAGAAGAGATCGCGATGCCAAAATTCATACTGAACGGTCAAGAGATTGAAGCCAAACAGGGGCAGACCATCATCCAGGCCGCCCAGGACCACGGGGTCGAGATTCCGCACTATTGCTATCACGTCGACCTCCCTATAGACGGCAACTGTCGAATGTGCCTGGTCGAGGTCGAGAAGATGCCCAAGCTCACCCCGGCCTGCACTACTGTTGTATCGGATGGGATGGTCGTCAACTCGGTCAATGACCGGGTGAAGACCGCCGTGCGGGGCGTGCTCGAATTCCTGCTCATCAACCACCCCGTCGATTGCCCGGTCTGCGATCAGGCGGGCGAGTGCCGGTTGCAGGACTACTACATGGTCTATGGTCTGCACACGAGCGAAATCCCGCTCGATATGAAGGTGAGAAAGGGAAAAGCCATCCCGCTCGGACCTATGATCATGCTCGATCAGGAGCGGTGTGTGCTCTGCTCGCGCTGCATACGCTTCTTCGAGCATGTGACGGGAACGGGCGAGATGCAGTTTTTCGGGCGGGGCGATCACGTAGCGATAGGGACGTTCGAGAACCGCCCCCTGGAAAACCCTTATTCCGGCAACGTGGCCGATATATGCCCTGTGGGGGCGCTTACTTCGAGAGATTTTCGGTTCAAGTGTCGCGTCTGGTTTCTGCACAGCACCGATTCGGTCTGCGGCGGTTGCTCTACGGGCTGCACGCTGCGAATAGACCACCGGGACGGAACTATCTTCAGGGTGATCCCGCGCCGGAACGAAGAGGTGAACAAGAGCTGGCTGTGCGACGAGGGCCGGTTGAGCTTTCACAATCTGAGGGACGGCGAGCGTATCAGCCGGCCATTGATGAGGGGACGCGATGGCATTCAGGCTCCGGTCACCTGGGAGGATGCCGTACGCTCGATAGATTCGAGGTTGAAAGAGATTCGCGCGGCGAGCGGGCCGGGCTCGATTCTCGGTTTTGCCTCTCCCTCTGCCACTAACGAGGCGCTATACCTTTTCAAGCACTACCTCACGGAGCAGATAGGCTCGAATCTTTTCGAGTTCCGCATCGAGGAGGAAGATAAGAAAGCGATGGCTCAGGAGGATGATATATTGCGCCACATCGACAAGCACCCGAACTCGATCGGGGCCAGCAGGCTTGGATTTACGAGCGAGGAGCTGGGCGGAATCGAAGGCGCGATCCGTGCCGCGCGCGAGGGGCGAATAAAGGCCGCCGTTATCAACTACTTCAGACCGCTTGTAAGGCGACCGGGCGATGAAGAGGCCGAGGCGCGCGTGGCCGAGCTTGTCAGCGCGCTCGAATACAGCGTGGTGCTTGCCGCGCACAGGGCTGAGTGGCAAAAAGAGGCGTCCGTTGTCCTGCCCGTCGCTGCCTGGTCGGAAGAAGAGGGGACTTATACCAACTTTCAGGGGCGCGTGCAGCACGCGGGCAAGGCCGTCGTGTCTGTGATGGATGTTCAGCCCGTATGGGAAGTCTTCGCAATGCTGCTCTACGCAGCCGGAGACAGCCGCCTGTGGCTTGCGCCCGACGATGTATTTATGAGTATGACCGAGAGCGTGCCTGCGTTTAGCAAAGTAAAGCCTGAGGAGACAAGACTGCCGGGCGCGCTCCTTTCAGCGTAAAGACGATTATGAAAAGACCAGCCAGAACGATAAACGTGAGCGAGCGATCCGAGCGCGAGAGTTCCTTAACCAAAGAGATTCTTGGCCCTCTTGTCGGGCTCGGCCTGACCTTCAATCGAATGGTCGATAACGTGACCGGAAGAGTGAACCCGACCATCCAGTACCCTGAGGAGCGGCGCGCGTACTCGGACCGGTATCGCGGCGCGCACATCCTTACGGCCCGCGAGGACGGGACGCCGCGCTGCGTGGCGTGTTATATGTGCGCCACGGCCTGCCCCGCCGACTGTATATACATAGAGCCGGGCGAGCACCCCGACCCGCATATAGAAAAGTACCCGACCCGTTTCGAGATAGACATGCTGCGGTGTGTCTTTTGTGGATTCTGTGTGGATGCATGCCCGGAAGAGGCAATCATCATGAGCAAGGAGACGGAGATCAGCGCCTACACCCGTGAAGAGACGCTCTGGGGAATAGACAGGCTGATGAAGCGGCCAGAGCTGCCGGAATTCGGGCTCGGATACCGCCCGAATGAGAACCTGGTAGAGAGCCGTCTGGCATTCGTTCCCAAAGAAAAGGTTCAGAAGAAGCTGGCCGGTCGCGTCACTTTGAAGGAAGACGTTGATATGATTCCTCATGTCACCTTTGACCCAAACGCGGAAAGAGAATGATTCGCTCGGCGAGCGCGAGATTCCCATAGATGCTTATTATGGAATCCAGACCGCTCGCGCTATCGAAAACTTTCCTATCTCCGGGCGGAGACCCTACCCGGAGCTTGTTACCGCCACAGTAAGGATCAAGCGCGCGGCAGCAACCGCCAACCGAAAGCTCGGCGCGCTCGATCCGCGCATAGCCGAAGCCATAGAGGCTGCCGCCGACGAGGTGCTTTCAGGCGCCCTCAGGGAGCATTTTGTGGTCGATCCCTTTCAGGCGGGGGCCGGGACCTCGCACAATATGAACGCGAACGAGGTTCTTGCAAACCGCGCCATCGAGCTTCTGGGCGGCGAGAAGGGCGATTACCGGCTCGTTCATCCGAACGACCACGTCAACATGGCTCAATCGACGAATGACGTCTTCCCAACAGCGATGCGGCTCTCATCGCTCGAGCTTGTCGAGAAGCTCGTTCGCCAGATGCAATCGCTCAGAGATTCGCTTCGAGCCAAAGCCACCGAGTTTGACCGAATAGTAAAAAGCGGGCGCACACACCTTCAGGACGCAGTTCCCGTCAGGCTGGGGCAGGAGATCGGCGCGTACTCTACGGCGACAGACAAGAATATCAGACGGGTTGAGCTTGCTTCAGACGAGCTGAGGGAGATAGGGCTTGGGGGGACTGCGGCGGGGACGGGGCTCAATGCCCCGCCCGGTTATCGAAAGCTGGTGGTCGAAGAGCTGAGCGCGCTGACGGGCCAGGAGCTTCGCCCGACCGGAGATTACTTCGAGTCGATGCAGAGCATGTCGCCCTTCGTCCTCCTATCAAGCACGCTCAAAGTCTTCGCCACCGACCTCGTCAGGATTGCAAACGATTTGAGGCTCCTCAGCTCCGGCCCCAACACAGGGCTTGCCGAGATCGCGCTTCCGCCGGTTCAGCCCGGATCATCGATCATGCCGGGCACGGTGAATCCCGTCATCGCCGAGATGACGGGCATGGTCTGTTTTCAGGTCATCGGGAATGATGCAGCCATAACGAGCGCAGCTCAGGCGGGACAGCTAGAGCTCAATGTGATGATGCCGGTCATCGCCTTCAATCTCTTGATGTCGCTATCGATTTTGACCAGCGATCTGAGGGTGCTGCGCGAACGGTGCATCGATGCCATCACGGCGAATGAGGAGCGTTGCAGGTGGTACGTCGAGCACAGCGTCTCGCTCGTTACCGCGCTCAACCCCAGGATCGGGTATGCGCGGGCTGCGGAGATAGCCAAGCGGGCGATAAAGAGCGGCAAGACCATACGCGAAACGCTCACGGAAGAAGGACTGATGTCCCCTGAGGAGATAGAGAAGGTGATGGATACCTATTCGATGACAGAAGAGTCTGGCGCATCTGGCGCGTCTGGCGCGTCGCTTTCGAGACAGACATCGCTAGACTCGAATGATGCAAAATAATCGGCGCCGTCAGGAGCGGGACGCGCCAGACGCGCCAGACGCGCCAGACCCGCTAGACTGTTCTTGACTCTTAAAGACAAATCGGCGAAAGTTTAGTGGAATCAGGTATCAAAAAATTCCTAGTAGTCATAACACTGAAAGGAGGCTTAGGCTTTTCATGACTTATGTTATCGCTGAACCCTGCATAGGGACAAAGGACACGGCTTGTGTAGATGTGTGCCCCGTCGACTGCATCCACCCGCGAAAGGACGAGGAAGCGTTCGAAGCGGCGGAGATGCTTTACATCCACCCCGATGAATGTATCGATTGCGGCGCGTGCGAACCTGCCTGCCCGGTCCAGGCCATCTTCACCGAAGATGATCTCCCTGAGCAGTGGCATCACTTCACACAGAAGAATCGTGAATACTACGGACTATAAGTAGAGTAGGGGGTAGCAGGTTTGGCATTTGTGATCTGTGAGCCCTGTCTCGGTGCTAAGGAACTCGCGTGCGTCGATGTCTGTCCTGTCGATTGCATTCAGGGGGGGCCGGATGAGGAGCAAATGTATATAGACCCGGTTACCTGTATAGACTGCGGAGCCTGCGAGCCGGTTTGTCCTGTCTCGGCGATCTTTATTGAAGCCGACGTGCCTCAGAAGTGGCATTCTTATATAAAAAAGAATGCAGACTTCTTCAAGAGATGAGCCAGGTTGAGTACGAACACCGGGCAGGGATAGTTGGAACAATTCTCAGGGGCTGGCCGAACGGAGCCGGCTCCTTTCTTTAAAACCTTAAAAGCGATGCGAGCCGCCGAGGCCCTGACCCTGGCGGCTCGCCCTTATCTGCCTGAATTCATGTTGTGCAGGAGTATCTTCTTTCCCTCCTGGAACCTCACCTCGATCTTGTTCGGCGAGAGCGCCGTCTCGACCGCTCCGAGCCCGAACTTCGGATGGTTGATTATGTCGCCTTCCGAGAAGATCGCGCCCATATCGTAAGCCTTGACCGGCTGTCCCTCAGGTATGCTGAACACGCTTGCCTGCCTGCCGCGTTGTGATCTTCCACCTGAACGCGATGACGCGGGCTTCGATGTCTTTGCAGCCTTCGACGCGGCAGCCGGGTTTCCTCGATAGTTGTGGGTTGTGTTGCACATTGTGCACGTGACTTTACGCACGTTCTCGCCGTCCATCGCGGCTATGATATGGGTGCGATCAAGCTTGCACCGTCCACAATATGCGTTTATTTCGCGTCCGACACCTGGCTTCCTGAAAAGCATATGACGACTATATCACCCGACCGCGCTTACTGCCAGTTTGGCAGCCTGCCGCTCCTCATCAAATCAGCTCCCGCAGCCTGCGCGCGGCTAGAAAATGGACGGCGTTGCTCTCAGAGGGCAGAGTTCCGGGCACGAAGAGCCCGTCGACCCACCTCAGATACTCTCCTACGCTCCTCTTGCCCAGGACCGTAGTCTTGATCTGTCCCTTCTTCTCCTCGGCATAGACGTAATAGACGAAACCGTCTGTGCCCAGATAGACGCCGCTCTCCCACAGGTCTTCATTGATCTGCCTGCCTTCTGCGTTGAGCACGGTCGCGCCTGATAGGGCCTCCGGGTACTTTCTCGATTGCCGCCTGTCGTCTCGCATGCATTAATATCTAACGAAATTCATCTGTTTGTGCAAACCCTTCCCCGGTTGCCAACTCTTTCACGTGTGCTAAGCTTGAAGATGGATAAAGGACGCGTACCTCTTCGATAAAGGACACAGGAAGTGATCAACATACTCTCCATTAAATGCGGGCTGGCCTTTGCGCCCTACCTTGAAGAGAGCGCGCGCGAGTTTCTGAGTCGCGGCCAAACGACATCTCGTGTCGTGCGACAGGGAGGGAGCGGGCTTATTATTCGCTCGGACGAGAATATGAAATTGAGATATCAGAACAGGGAGTGCGACCTCGGTCCCGATGAGGCGCGCCACTACCGGGCCACGATAGTCTTTCGAAGAGAAATCTATGACATGCTCAGGATGTCGGACGAGGTGGTGCTTGGCAGCGTCGGAAATCAGTTGCTGCTCTCTCATCCCCAGTCCGAAATCTGGTTGGAACCTGAGACGGTCTCAAGCCTCTTGGATTATGCTGAGCAGGGACAGAAGACCCGACCGGCTCAAAACAGCCCGCTGCCCGACTGGCTCAATCTATCTTCAGGAGCGGGGCGTTTGCTGTTGAGTGACCAGAGAAGCGGCAGGTGGGTGCTTCTTGGAGAAGACCATCTCGCCGAGATGAAGAAGCGGTTTGCCAGGTTTCAGCAAACAGGCAGGACGCAAGGACGGCTCGCGCCGCCGGCGGTCAATATTAAAGGGATCAATATGGGTCTCCAATCAGCGTTTCATTTCGCGGAGTGCCTTGAGCGGTTCGCAGAGACGGGCGAGATCGAGCCATACGAAGAGACCTATGGCGGAGCCCGTCTGCGTGTAGCGAGATCGAGCGAGGGGGTAGAGATAGACGACGGAAACCTTCGAGCAGGAATGAACCGAAGAGAGGCCCGAAAGTGGGCCGGAATCCTAAGGAGCGAGCTTGAGCGATTAAACGCCCGGCAGAGCGAGCGAGGCCGTATCCGAACCGTCTTTGCCGATGGCCACGAGGGGCGCTGGGTCTTGCAATGGGGCGATGAAGTCTTTGCAGCAGACGATACGATCGAATCGATCAGGACAGGCGAAAGCGCGGCTCCGGTTGACCGGATGCGGAGAGTTGTTTCAAAACAGGCGGACGATTTATTGATTCTTCTGGATCAGGTGACCGGAAGCTGTGTCGCGCTCAACGAGAGAGAGTCGGAAAGCCTCTTCAAGGCTCAGCGTGCGTCTTAATAAGCCCACCGGCCCATTTTGAAAGAATAATCAGACTTCCAGTTCACTGTACTGAGATTATATTCGTGGTCGACAATTTTTCTTTAACAGGTAAAGATAAAAATCCCATCGCATTGCGTCTGTTATCTATAGCAGAACATCGGTCAAGGTCTAGACCAGGGAAAATAGTAGTTTATCCAGTCGAATAACAGGTCGGAAGAATAAAGACGTAAAAGCCAGGAAGGACGGAGGGCTAATTCTGCCGGACTTTGTAGGTAGAGTCCTGTCAGTTTGAAAGTATAAGCTCTATCGTTGCGATAAGGGGCTGGCTTCGTCCGGCTCGCCAGATCGGATCTACCCGTTTTCAGTTATACAACTGACATTACTTCAGCGACAAATCTACCTCTTACAAAATCCGGCGGCGTTAGGGAACCTCCGAGAAGGCTATCTCTGTCCGCAGCTTCTCATGCGACGCGGCAATAACAACCCTGGCTGGAGGAGATGATATGACATACGGCTTTGCATATTAGAGCTGGATGAGATATGGACTGCTGGCAATGGCGCTGGCAGGACTGTTAGCAGGCGCGCCATCACTAGATTCTATTCTGCCGATCGCTTCTGCCATGCAGGACAATCCCTTGCCCGCCGCCGACTCGGCGGTCTCGCCCGGGTTTCACCCTTTGGCGCAGAAGACAAAGTTGAACACGGATCTGCCAAGCGTGAGGCACTCGATAGGCTTCGACCCTGCCCAGATAGCCTATGAGATGAGACCTGTTGACGCGAGAGAGCTGGAAAAGACGGCCTCTCACCAGGTTGGAATCGGCAGGGCTCTTGGAATATCGTCGGAAACCCACGGAAGGGTCTTCTCGACTAAAGACGGAAGCGCAATTCGCATACTTGCCATCAAGTCGCCTGATGCCGTGGCAATTCGTGTACACTTCGAGCAATTCAACATACCTCCCGGAAACGAGGTCTATGTCTATGGCCTGGCTTCGGACAGTCACGTAGCAGGGCCTTATACATTGCAAGGCCCGTTCGGCAGAAGCAAGGAGTCCCCGGTCGGCGGGGAGTTCTGGACGGACACTATACAGGGAGACACGGTCATCATAGAGCATTACATGAAGGATGGAGAAGCGAACCTCTACATCTCGGAAATCTCTCACTTCTACCGGTCGGTACCCGGCAACGATCTGGCCCCCAACGTTCTTGCCTGACACAACGACGCGATGTGTTTCAGCGACATTGAGCGAGATGCTGTTGGAAGGATTCTATTTGTCGATGGCGGCTCATCATTCGGACGATGATGAACAACCAGACAGTCGATTTTGCGCCGTACTTTTTGACTGCGAACCACTGTGTATCCAATTCGATTGTTGCGCGCACGGTTGAGACTTTCTGGTTCTAAAGGACGACGGCCTGTAACAGCGGCGTTGTTAGCGGCGGATGGGTGCGGACCCCGGCGGGGACCGGCCTTCTTGGCACGCTGCAAACGGCAGACTCTTCGCTGTTGAGAATATTCAACGCTGTGCCCGGCGGGCTTGTATTCTCGGGGTGGGACACTGCTGTTATAGGACTTGGCACATCAGTCTTTGCATTGAGCCATCCGGGCGGCGGTCTTCCGCCTTCTATTGAATCCTATCTTAGAAGCGCATCGGGCTCGATTACCTCTACGACCACAGCGTGTAGCGCGACGGGTCTTGTGAGCGGCCTTACTTCGACGCGGCGGGAGGGAGCGGCTCTGTGACTGTTACCGCTTCCAATAGCAGTTGCTCATGGTCAGTCACAGGGGTTTGTAGCTGGATCAATATCACTTCCGGCAACGGCGGGACCGGTAACGGCACGGTCAACTACACGGTCCAGGCCAATCCGGGAGCGGCTCGGTCCTGTAACATGACCATCGCAGGGCAGACGTTCACAGTAAATCAGAGCGGTGGGGTGTGTGTAAGTGTCTCTATTCCGACTAACGTGATGGCTCCGGCGGGATCGGTCATCAAAGTGCCTATCAATACGACCAGCCTCTCAGGTCAAGGCGTAACGGCCTATGACTTTGTGCTCAACTTCAATTCCTCGATGTTGACTCCCGCCAGCACTGCTTTTGATACTGCCGGAACATTGAGCAGCGGCATGACGGTCACTCCGAATACTTCGCAGGCGGGCCGCTTCATAATCTGGGCCTTCGGCACGACGGCGCTTTCCGGATCAGGAGAATTGATCAGATTGAGATTTAATGTAGTCGGCGCGCCCGGCGCAAGCAGGGAATGCTCGCTGCCAGCACGGTCAATGGCAGCTTGACCGTCCCCGGCGGAGGATGCAGCTACACAGTATCGCCTGTGAGTTCGTCTATTTCATCGTTCGGAGGAAACAGGAGCTTCACAGTATCGGCGCCAGCCGGGTGCGCCTGGACAGCAACAAGCAACGTCGGTTGGATCACGACCACATCGAGCGGGCCGGGGGACGGGTCGGTTACTTATTCGGTCGCTCCTAACATGTCATCCTCAATCCGCAGCGGCACTATCAGTGTGGCCGGATTGAGCTTTACCGTCTTTCAAGGGATACAGTTTACGGACGTGCCTGTCGGTCATCCCTTTTTCACTGAGATAAGCAAGCTCTCCTCGCGCGGCGTGACACTTGGTTGCGGCGTCGGGATCTACTGTCCGGACGAGGTTGTGACCCGCCAGCAGATGGCTGCATTTATCATCCGCGCCCTGGGCGATCCTACGCCCCCGCCTCCGGGCAGCCAGCGATTCACAGACGTAGGGCCTGAGAATCCCTTCTATTCTTTCATCGAGCAGATGGCAATCCGACAGATCACCCTCGGATGCGGGGGAGGAAATTACTGTCCGTCGCTTGAGGTGTCGAGGGGGCAAATGGCGGTGTTCCTCGTCCGGGCTTTCAACCTGTAATCTAAGCAAGGTCCCCTCTTCAATCAGCGAGATCAGCCATGGTTCTTCTCTCAGATTCGGCTTGCGCACGGGTCTGAATTATTGCTAAAAGTGAACGAATCAGTGGAGCCCCGCAAAGTATGATTATCGCTTGATTGGAGAGACTCGATGATTAAATCCTGTCGTATATACCTGCTGGCATTATGTCTGGCGCTGCCTTATGCCGCGCTCGCAGGACAATCGCCAGAGGCCGACATAAATGCGAAGATTCGGAAAGAGGGAATGGAGAATTCCCAGATAATGAAGACCCTTCATTATCTAACCGACGTATATGGCCCGCGCCTCACCGGGTCACCAGGTCTGAAGCAGGCAGGCGAATGGGCTATCAAACAGATGCAGGCCTGGGGACTTGAAAACGGTCGCCTCGAACCCTGGGAATTCGGCCACCCCGGCTGGGCGAATGAACGCTTATCGGCGCATATACTCTCACCCGTCAAGGACCATCTGGTCTGCGAGGTGCTCGCGTGGACTCCGAGCACAAACGGGACGGTCACGGCTGATGCCATTCACCTGGTCCTGCCCGACAGACCGACACGCGAAGAGCTGACCGCATACCTCGCAGGGATGAAAGATAAGGTGAAGGGAAAGATAGCCCTCATCGGAAAACATGCGAATGTGCCCGTAACGATAAACCCCTCGCCGCGCCGCCTCGACGACCAGCAGGCTAAGTCTCGATTCGATCCTGACAACCCGAACGCAGGCCAGTTCGGTCGCCCCGGCGGGCCGCGGCGAGAACAGCAAGAGCAGCAGGGACCGCCACGTCTGAATCCCGCGCAGGTCAGCGAGCAGGTGGACAGATTCCTCATCGAAACCGGCGCGCTTGTAAGGATAAATGACGGCGGGCGCGACCACGGCCAGATACGCGCATTCAGCAACCGGACTTACGACCCGGCGAAGGTCCTGCCTACCGTTATAATGCGCAACGAAGACTTTGGCCGCATATCGCGCATACTCGCAGCCGGGACGCGCGTCGAGCTTGAATTCAACATAGTAAATCGCCTCTATCCCGAAGGGCGCACCGCCTACAACACTATCGCGGAGATTCCGGGGACGGACAAGAAAGACGAAGTCATCATGCTTGGCGGCCACCTCGATTCATGGCACGCGGCGACCGGCGCTACCGATAACGCCATAGGGTGCGCGGTCATGATGGAGGCGGCGCGAATCCTTAAAGCCATCGGCGTAAAGCCTCGGCGCACAATTCGCG
>DASTET010000092.1:0-3109 GCA_035709445.1 Blastocatellia bacterium
CGGTCACGGATGATTCATTATGGGGCAGGCTCCTTTCGAGCAAATCGGTCTCCCGTTTTCAGACAGATCTCGTGATACTGACAGGGTCAGAGACTGCCATAGACCCTTCGGCTTCTACTCAGGGCGCAACGCCAATGCCGATAAGCATAACGATCGCGCCAGCTGGGGGTGAGCAGGGCGGGTTCGTTGCAGTTATCAGCGATATAGCGCACGTGACCGCCGCTGCGCCGGAGACTACGGCTCGTATCGCCGAGCTTGAGCAAGGGCTGAGCGAGATGGCCCGGGCGCTTGACCAGGCGCGGTCATCCGAGGCCCGGCTGCGGGCAACAGCGGAAGAACTCAAGGCTGCCGAAGCCGAAGCCCGGTCCTCTATGGAGTCTTCGCGTCGTCAGGAAGAGGATATAAGAAGGGAGTTCGAGCGAATAAAAGACGAAGAGGCGGCATTGCGCAAATCGGCGCAGCAGTTGCTCGAAATCAACCGGCTCAAGAGCGAGTTCATAGTCAACGCCGGGCGCGAGCTTGAAGCTTCGCTTCAATCGGTGCTCGGATTTTCCGAGCTTCTCGAGCGAGGCTCTTACGGTATCCTTACCGGAGAGCAGATGGAGGCCGTTCGAGGCATCTACAACAACGCCAGGCGTATGAAGCAGGATGTCGAGTGGCTTGTTGAATACGGCTCGACGAGGTCGAGACGGCTCGAACCGGGAAGCGAAAACAAGAGTTAATCGGACAGGATTAACAGGAGTCTCTCAATCGAACTGCTGAGGATTGGTACGACTAAACACAGAGGGCACGGAGGGACACAGAGCAATGACGATGTTAGAAATATCCTCTGTGATCCTCTGTGCCCTCTGTGTTTGATATGGCTGTAATCACTACCTGGTCACGCCAGCCGACGGAGGCTCCTGGCCCCACCAGTACATCTTTTCCAGCTTCTTCTCAGCCGGCCATACCTGGTCCAGCGTGTCGCCTACGAAAAGCTCGCCGTTCTTCATCACGAAGCTGATCGTGTTCGTGTTGCGTATGTCCAGAAGCGGGTTCTTGTCGAGCACAACGAGGTCGGCAAGCTTGCCCACTTCGAGCGATCCCACGTCTTTCTGCAACCCGATCGCCTCGGCCCCGAATATCGTGGCGCAGCGCAGGGCTTCGTGAGGGGTCATGCCGCCCGACTGAATGGCCCACAACTCCCAGTGGCATCCGAGCCCCTGTAGCTGGCCGTGCCCGCCGAGACAGACCCTGCCGCCTGCGCGAACTATGTCGGTGGCGGCTTTAGCCAGGCTCTTGTGGCCGTACTCCTCTTCGAGGAACCACTGGCCGCGCCGCTTCACCATCGAATCGAGCAGGTCGTGAGGTATGAAACGGCGCAGCTTCTGATTGCCATGCACGTCGGTGTTCTGGAAGAAATAGTTTTCCGTCCAGGGCGCGCCGTACGCTACGAGAAGGGTCGGAGTGTAAAAGGTCCTGGTCTTGGCAACATACTGCGCCAGGTCTTTATAGATCGGGTGGATCGGGAGCGAATGCTCGTGGCCCGTGTATCCATCGGCCATCTGTGTAAGGTTCAGTTTGAGATCGAGCGCACCCTCGGTCGTGGGGGTGATGCCGAACTCCTTACAGGCCATCGCTACCCACTGGCGGACGATGCGGTCTCCCGACACATATTGCTTGATCGTCGTTGTCCGATAAGCCTCCTTATACCGCTTGATGAACTCGCGGGTGGAGTCCTTGTCGTTCAGCCCGGAACCTGAGAAGACACCCGGCCCGGTCGACAGCACTCGCGGACCGAGTATCTCGCCCGTCTCGACAAGGTCGGTGTATGCGAAGACATCGTTTGTCGCGCTCTGAGGATCGCGTGTCGTCGTCACGCCATAGGCGAGGTTTGCCAGGTACTGCCATACCTGGGTCTGGTGAACGCCACGGGGCGGCCACATGTGCGCGTGAACATCGACGAGGCCCGGTATGATGGTCTTGCCCGTCATGTCCTTTACGGTCGCGCCCGCCGGAATGGGGACTCTCCCTTTCGGACCGATTGCGGCAATACGGTTATCGGTTATGACTATGTCGCCCCGCTCTATAACCTCGTCGCCTTTCATCGTTATAATTCGCGCGCCGCTCAACACGACGGTGCCTTTAGGTCGGGCGCGAGCGGCCTCTATCACGACGTCCGCCACTTCCGGTTTATCGGCAGAGAGGTCCTGGCGATAAAACTTCGAGCCCCAGGACCAGGTGACCGACTTGCCGTCGGTGGACCAGCTCAGGTAATCGCCGCCTTCGCCCGACATCTTCTTGACGGGGACGGAAGATGGACCGCCCGGATTGATGCTCACATTAACAGTCTCGCGGCCCGCCTTTGGAATCGTCACCATGTAATGTTTGTTTTGCAGGTTCACAAAGGCCCGCGTGCGGTCCGGCGATATCTTTATGAAGTCTGCGTTGGGAGGGAAGGGGCCGGGAGCGGTGCCCGTCACCTTCAGATGCGCTCGCCGGTCGAGCCCGTCCAGCCTGACCGATACCAGCCCGTTTGATGTGGTCAGATAGACCCGGTTCGGGTCCTCGCTGAAATGTGGGTAGTTCCCGCCCTGAGTCGGACCGATCAGGGTCGAATCGCCTCCGTTTGAAGGTATCCATCTCAAGTCAAGCCCCGAGGTCGCAAAGCTGCCTGCTATCTCGCCGTGCTCTCGAAGCATCGAGTCGTCCGGGTATATATCGAGATGGTGGTCTTCCCTCAAATCGGCGTATAGCTGGTCGGCGGTCGCGCCTGAGATGAAGACGATCTTTGAGCCGTCCGGAGAATATGACGGGTACGAATAGTATGCCGCCCTACGCGTTAGCTGGACCGGTTGCGATCCTGGTTCAGGCGAGACGCGGTAGATATGGCCTCCGTCCCGCGACCATGTCACGTAGGCTATGCTTCGGCCATCGGGAGACCATGCCGGCATGAACTCGCCAACCGAAGAGCCTGTCAAACGTCTCGGTGTTCCCGAAGGGAGGTCCATAACCCATAGCCTGTTGAGAGACGAGAAGGCCACTCGCTTCCCATCGGGCGATAGGGCTGGCCATCGGATCAGCCGTGCCCTCACGGTCGGACCGTCCACTATCTGCGTTTCGGAGTAGA